>NZ_BAAHWV010000005.1:0-158231 GCF_054601255.1 Viscerimonas tarda
ATTTATCGTACTTTTGTCAAGTACTTGGTACATGAGGGGAACGATTTTTTTTATGTGTTTTTGCTATAAACAAAACGTTTCCCTCTTTATTTTAGTATTTAAACTGCAAAAGTCAAGACGACTTCAACAGCTACTAAAGACAAGAAAACTAAAGGGACTAAGAAAAATAGTCAAAATCCGCATAATTTACCAAAAGGTAGATTAACTGATTTTTGGGAAAAATATCCTGATGGATTATTTGAAATAGTCAATAAAAGGGCTGTATTACGCTGATTATGAAATATTATTTGGATACAAATATCATCATCTTTCTTATGTCAAATAAAGAACATGATGATATTGATATAAATGTCTCCCTGATATTGAATGATTATGAGAATGTATTCTATGTTTCTGCGACAGTTGTTCGGGAGCTACTTCAACTTTATAAAGATGGTGAACTAAAGTCTATCAAATATAAATCTTATAAAGAGCTATTTAGTTATCTTGATTCATTGAATATAGATATAAAGCCATTTAATAGAGGGCATCTGATTTCTTACGCTGAACTTTCTTCTGTTGATGGGCACAAAGATCCGAACGACCACATGATTATAGCTCAAGCAATTTCCGATAAAATACCTCTCATCTCATCCGACAGAAAATTCAAAGAATATACTTCGCAAGGCTTGAATTTTATTTTTAATAAAAGATAATTATATCTTTCCATATTGTTCTAAAAATCCGTTTTTCACACAATTCATTTATATATTTAATGACAGATAAATAAAAAGAATGAGAATAGCCTCAATTAAAGACGGGCTATTTTCTTTTATTTGTTATTTTTGTAAGTCGAAACTGACTAATGTGAATAATGTGCCAATATGAATAGTCAGGAGATTGCGGGTCGAAGCCCGCAATGACAGCAACGTCAATTATTCACATTGGCACATTATTCTCATTATTTCATATTACTAATTTTAAAAAACAAGAAACATAAATAATGGCTAATTTGTTAAGAATAAAAGATTTACATGCAAATATAGATAACAAGGAGATATTGCGAGGGCTCAATCTGACGGTAAACGAAGGAGAGGTTCATGCTATCATGGGTCCCAATGGCGCCGGAAAAAGCACCTTGGCATCGGTATTGGTCGGGCATCCCAATTATGAGGTAACAGCAGGCGAAGTACTGTTCGGCGGAAAGAATTTATTGGACATGAAACCCGAAGAAAGGGCAGGGGAGGGCTTATTCCTAAGCTTCCAGTATCCGGTGGAAATTCCGGGGGTGAGTACGGTTAATTTTATGCGTGCTGCGGTAAATCAAACCCGCAAGCATAGGAGGCTTGACCCCATTCCGGCTTCCGAGTTCCTGAAACTGATGAAAGAAAAACGCGAATTGGTAGAACTGGACAGCACATTGGCCAGCCGTTCGGTAAACGAAGGTTTTTCGGGTGGGGAAAAGAAACGAAATGAGATTTTCCAAATGGCCATGCTCAACCCCAAACTGGCGATTCTTGACGAAACGGATTCGGGCTTGGATATTGACGCTCTGCGCATTGTGGCAGGTGGCGTGAACAAACTTCGCCGGGCAGATAATGCAACGATTGTTATCACCCATTACCAGCGGCTTCTGGACTACATCAAGCCCGATATTGTGCATGTGCTTTATAAAGGCCGGATTGTGCGTAGCGCCGGGCCGGAATTGGCGCTGGAGCTGGAAGAAAAAGGCTATGACTGGATTATTAAAGAGATAAAAGACTAAGCATCAATGGTTGAAACTCAATATATAGAGCTATTTACACAGTATTGGGAGACTATTAATAACAAGTCGGCTGCCGTGCTCAACAAGCAACGTCAGGGGGCGTTTGAAGCTTTCAAGGAAGCCGGTTTTCCGAATGCAGGCATGGAAGATTACCGGAATTCGGATATAGCCGAAAAGTTTATCCCCGATTATGGTCTGAATATCAGGCAATACATCCCCGATATTAATCCCTATATTGCTTTCCGCTGCAATGTGCAAAATCTTTCCACCAATCTGTACTTTTTGCTGAATGATTCGTTTTCGGATAAATACAAACCAAATACGGATTATCCCAAAGGTGTTTTTGTTGGCAGTTTGAAAACATTTGCCGAACAATATCCCGAAGTGTGCGCCAGGCATTACGGACAAGTAGCCGATGTGAAAAAGGCGGGGATTATTGCCTTCAACACCATGTTCGCTCAGGATGGTTTTGTGATTTATGTACCCGATAACACGGTGATAGAAAAGCCGATACAGCTAATCAATATCTTGTTTAGCAACACCAACGTGTTGGTCAACAGGCGGATACTGCTTATTGCCGGAAAAAATTCGCAGTTTAAGCTGTTATCCTGCGATCATGTAATTGATAACACCAAGTTTCTGATAACACAGGTTACGGAGATTTTTGCGGATGAGAATGCACAAGTTGATTTTTACGAACTGGAAGAAAACTCGGACAAGGCCACCCGTATGGCTTCGGTATTTGTCCGGCAGGAAAAATCGTCGAATGTGTTGGTGAATAACGTAACACTCAATTGCGGATTTACCCGCAACGACTACCACATAAAACTGGCAGGCGAACAGGCCGACAGTCGCGTTTGCGGCGTTGTGATTGCCGACAAGGAACAGCATGTCGATAATTTTGTTTTTATCGACCATGCAAAGCCCAATTGCCATAGCAATCAGCTGTTTAAATATGTGTTGCAAGATAAATCGGCAGGGGTATTCTCGGGACGTATTCTGGTAGAAAAAGACGCTCAGAAAACAACGGCCTACCAGTCGAATAATAATTTGTGTTCTTCGTCATTGGCGCGCATGTACTCCAAACCGCAACTGGAAATATATGCCGATGACGTGAAATGTTCGCACGGACTGACGACCGGCCAACTCGACGAAGATGCCTTGTTCTACATGCAGGCAAGGGGTATCCCCGAAGAAGAGGCCAAACTGATGCTGATGCAGGCATTTACAAGCGGCGTGCTGGAACTTATACGCATAGATGAGCTGAAGAACCGCTTATACGAACTGGTAGAAAAACGATTCAGGGGCGAAATAGCCCGCTGTGGCGATTGTGCGATTTGTAAATAAAAAAGACGTGTATGCCCCCTAATTGAGAATAGGGAATTTTTCAGAGATTGATATAAAATGATTACCTTGCGGTGATTTTTTTCAAGAGCAATAGGATGGTAAAAAGTAACAAATTAGTAACTCCTTTTTTAAAATGGGTTGGGGGAAAAAGACAAATTATGCCTTCGATCGTTGAGCTTTTGCCGAAAAATATCAAAACGTGTAACTATGTAGAACCTTTCGTTGGTGGTGGGGCAGTATTGTTTCATTTACAACCTAAAAAAGCCACAATCAATGATTTTAATGCAGAGCTCATTAATGTATATCAGGTTATTAAAAATGACGTTGAGTTACTGATAATGGACTTAAAAAAACATAAAAATGAGGCTGATTACTTTTACAATATACGAGGATTAGATAGAAGTATTGAATACAAAAAATTATCAGAAGTAGAACGAGCTTCAAGAATTATCTACCTAAACAAAACTTGTTTTAATGGTTTGTACCGAGTAAATAATGCCGGAGAATTTAATGCCCCGTTTGGACATTATAAGAATCCCAATATAGTAAATGATCCCACATTGAGGGCCGTTTGCAAATATCTGAACGTCAATAAAATTGAATTGCTAAGTGGAGATTATGAAACAGTTTTGGAAAAATTAGATTCAAACTCTTTTGTCTATTTGGATCCCCCATATCACCCGATTTCAATAAATTCAAATTTTACAGGATATGTTCAAGGTGGTTGGGATATTTTTGATCAAGTTCGTTTAAGAGAAGCCTGTGATAAATTGGATGCAAAAGGTATAAAATTTTTACTGTCAAATTCTTCGTCGAATTTTATCAAAGATCAATACAAAAACTATCATATTAGTGTTGTTAAGGCAAACCGTGCAATAAATTCAGATGCCACTCATCGTGGCGAGATCGATGAATTTTTAATAAAAAATTATGACTAAAACGAAAAATGACATATACTGGGAGTTGATATTTGAAAAGTATAAGATTGCAGATCGGATTTTATCTGATGGTTATCTTACAATTTCGGCTACAGAAATTAATAAATTCAGAGAAGCAAGATTGATGACAAAATTTGATCATAGATCACAATTACCTAAATTGTTTTCTGAACATCATTTTTCTATTTTACCAATTGAGGAATAAATTAGTTTTGATCATCGTAGGGTTCAGGTTGCCAAAATTCAAACAGATTCTAATTGACGTAAAAAAAATCTTATGAAATTCGATGTGAACAAGATAAGGGAAGATTTTCCTATTTTATCTCAAAAAATATACAATAAACCGCTTGTGTATCTCGACAATGGAGCGACTACACAAAAGCCGAGCTGTGTTGTTGAAAAAATAGAGGAACTGTACTATACCACCAACGCAAATATTCACAGGGGAGTACATCACCTGAGTCAGGAAGCTACGGAGCTGACCGAAAATGCCCGGAAAAAAATACAGGCGTTTATCCATGCAAAGCACGCACACGAGATTATATTGACAAAAGGGACGACCGAATCAATCAACCTCGTGGCATCAAGTTTTTGCCAAAGATTTTGTAAGGAAGGGGATGAGATAATTGTTTCGGCGATGGAACACCATTCCAATATTGTCCCCTGGCAACTGCAAGAAGCTATTTCGGGCATAAAACTGAAAGTTATCCCGATTAACGAAAAAGGCGAATTGCTTTTGGATGAATTTGAGAAACTGATTACGGAAAAAACCCGTTTGGTGTCGGTTATGCATGTCTCCAATGTGCTGGGTACGATTAATCCGGTGGAAAAAATCATCGAAATAGCACATAAACACAGCATTCCGGCGCTGATTGACGCCGCACAATCGGTACAGCATATAGCATTGGATGTTCAGCAACTCGATTGCGATTTCCTCGTTTTCTCCGGTCATAAAATATACGGGCCTACCGGCACCGGCGTTTTGTACGGAAAAGAGAACTGGCTGAACGAACTGCCTCCTTATCAGGGCGGCGGAGAAATGATAGGAACCGTATCGTTCGAGAAAACAACCTTCAATGCCTTGCCCTACAAATTTGAGGCGGGAACACCCAATTACGTCGATTACATTGCTTTAGGAACTGCCCTCGACTACATTTCGGCGATAGGTTTGGACAACATAAGAACCTGCGAAGAAGAACTGTTGCATTACTGCAGCCTGAAACTGAAAGAAATAGAGGGGCTGAAGATATACGGAACCTCAGACAACAAAAGCAGCGTGATTTCTTTTCTGGTAAAAGGCATTCACCACTACGACATGGGAATGCTCCTCGATAAAATGGGCATTGCCGTCAGAACAGGCCACCACTGCGCCGAACCGCTTATGCACGCACTCGGCATAGAAGGAACAGTCAGAGCCTCCTTTGCGTTTTATAACACCAAGGACGAGGTTGATGTTTTGGTGAATGGAGTGAAGCGTGTTGTGCAGATGTTTGGGTAAAATATTCCAATACAAGTATTTTTATCGGAATTGGCTATTTTTATTGTAGATTATCAAAATGGAGAAACATTAGTCAAAAGGCTAAGCGACGAAGAACTTGACAAAGTACATGAGTTTGGAGTTGATTTGTTCTTTAATATGGAAATGTTTTAAACCGATGGAAGAATTAGCTGTTATTCCAGAATGCTTCATTGATACTTGCTTAACCGAAACGATAACTAAAGCGAGTCATTTTAATCATCAAAAGGGTTGTGGGACAGTAAGCAGATTAATGCAAGGAAAGCGGATACTACCGAGTTTATATTGCTTGCTGATATTATCAACTACCTTGCTATCAATACCTATAATTGTGATATTGAAAAACTAAAATCCAAATTTCAATAAAACAAAAATTAACAGCTAGCGTTTTTTATTTTCCCAAATACAAGGCACATGTTTATTGTGGTTATACCCCAAATATTTACGAGCATTATCTGTTTTACTCCTTTACCAATTTAGCTATCAAATTATTTGCTTTGACAAAATACATTCCTGCGGGCAAATGAGCAGCAGAAATAAATTCTCCGTTAGCTATTTGTTTCGACCATATCTTTTTGCCCGAAATATCTGTTATATCAAGTTGAGTTGAATGAGCCAAACCGCTCACATAAAAGCCGTCCGACACAGGATTTGGGGAAATATGTAAACTGCTGGTGTTTATTCTTGAAACGGAATTTATCGTACTGTTTTTCGGGATATAGCCACTTTCGGAAATTGCAGCGTTTGCCGCTTCCGTTTGAAGCCATTCGTACATTTTGTATGCCATTGAATTGGGGTCTAAATCGGAGCGGATTGCGACATGTACCTCTGCAATAAAGGGGTATGTTCCATTTTTAACGGTGTTTTCGTTCGGGAAAATGTCATTGACTGCAATTTTCGGCACATCGCTGTCCTGTATCCGCACCATGACGTCCTTGTAAAAATTGAAAGTGTAACAAAAACCGCGAACATTATTGCGTACTTCGGGAAAAACGCCTGCCATAGTTACTATTTCGCTGTTTTCGGGAAAATTTGCCATTTCCAACTCGCCCATTACCAGACTTTGCATAATTTCTTCACTCCCCGAATTGCGGGGACGGGTGTAAGCCGCAACCGCCAAATCGTTTCCGCCCACTTGTTGCCAGTTGGTGATTTCGCCTGTGTAAATTTTCTGTACTTGATTGACTGTCAGATTTCTGACCGGATTATTTTTGTTGACAAGAAAAATAAAAGCATCGAGCGCGATGGAAGTTTCAATCAACCTAACCCCCAATTCATCGGCATAGACTTTTTCGTCGGGCGAAAGGGTGCGGTGAGTAAGAATAATGTCGGCATTTCCATCAATCACATTCATAAAAGCGCCATGCGTTTGCGAAACTTGAATGCGTTCGCCGTAAAAACCGGCGTACGCTTCGGGAATATCTGCCTGATTAGGCGCTACCGACCATTCGCCCACAACATTGGATTGCCATTCGTAACGGATACCCAACAGTTTGCAGGCAATCAGCGCATTCAAGGGTTTGGTGGAAGTTGAGCCATCTACTTTGGGATAATTCTCAAAAGTAATTCCTTCTATTACAACCGGTTCATTCGGAACAGCATCTATTTCACACGAAACGAGCGTGAGGATGAGCAATATTAATAACCTGAAATTTTTCATCTGTTTTTTAGTTTAATTGAAGTAATAGAATAAAAAATAACAAAAAATCCTCCTGATATTCAATACAATCCCTCTATCGAAAGATAGCGTTCGCCGGTATCGTAATTGACGGTGATGACTTTTTTCTTACTCTTTTCTTTTTTCAGGCGTTTATCAATGGCGGCCAGTGTGGCGCCGGTTGATATGCCGCCCAACATGCCTTCGGTGCGGACTACTTTACGGGCAAATTCAAAGGCTTCTTCTTTCGATACGGTTACTATTTCGTCAACTACACCAACGTTAAATACTTTGGGTATAAATCCGGCGCCTATGCCCTGAATAGCGTGCGTGCCCGGACTTCCACCGCTGATTACAGGTGATGAGTCGGGTTCTACGGCGATTACTTTTATGTTGGGAAATTGCTGTTTCAGCACTTCTCCAATGCCGGTTATATGACCTCCTGTGCCAACGCCTGATATAAAATAGTCGAATCCATCGGGGAAATCGGCTATGATTTCTTTGGCCGTTGTCAGCCGGTGAATTTCGGGATTGGCCGGATTTTCAAACTGCTGGGGAATCCAGGCGCCTTCAATTTCTTCGGATAATCTTACTGCTTCGTCAATGGCTCCTTTCATTCCTAACTCCCTGGGAGTAAGTATGAATATGGCTCCTAAAGCTTCCATGTATTTCCGGCGTTCTACCGACATGGATTCGGGCATGGTTATAATCATTTTATAGCCTTTCAGGGCTGCAACCAGCGATAGACCGATACCTGCATTACCCGAGGTAGGCTCTATGATAGCGCCATTGGGCTTTAAAATGCCTTTCCGATCGGCGTCCTCAATCATGGCCAGGGCAATGCGGTCTTTAATACTGCCTCCCGGATTTTGTTTTTCCAATTTTATCCAAACTTCATGTTCGGGGTATAACCTGCTTAAACGAAGGTGGGGCGTATTTCCGATGCTATCGAGAATATTGTTGTATTTCATAGATTATGGTTTAGATAACAAAACTAATTGGTTCATCGAAGTCGTAAGCATTTCTTATTTTTACTTCCGAATTGTGGAAAACGAGCGAGTAGGGGATCACACTCTTTGTCAGCCACACAGTTCCTCCTATGGTGGAATCGTGCCCAATAACCGTTTCGCCACCCAAAATCGTTGCGCCGGCATATATCACCACATTATCCTCGATGGTTGGATGCCGTTTTTTATTTTTCAGATTTTTGGTAACAAACAAGGCGCCGAGTGTAACGCCCTGGTATATTTTCACATTCTCGCCGATAACCGTTGTTTCGCCTACAACGATACCGGTTCCGTGGTCGATGTAAAACAGATGGCCGATAGTCGCTCCCGGGTGAATATCGACGCCAACGCTGGAATGGGCGTATTCCGAAAACAAGCGCGGGATAATCGGCACATTCAGTTTATAAAGCTCGTGCGAAATGCGGTGAACAGTCAGGGCAAAGAAACCCGGATAGGTCAGAATAACCTCTTCCACCGATTGGGCGGCCGGATCGTTTTTCAAAAAATTCTTGGCCTCTTCATACAACTTCACCTGAAGTTCGGGGAGTTTTTCAATAAACGCTTCTACCTTTTTTTCAGCTTCTTCTTTGTCTATCAAATTCGACAGGTTTTCGAGAAGTACCGAGTAAACATGGTAAATACTTTTCTCGGGTTTGCTTTGTTCGTCGCAAACGGGGAACAGGATTTTATAGAAAAGGACATTCAAAGCCTCTTCCAATTCTTTCTTATCTATTGATAAATGCTTCGATTTTGCACTTAAAAGATTGGCTATGTGTGATATATTGTTCATTCTGTCTGTATTGTTTATTGTTTGTGCAAAATTAGGAATAATAAATTGAATTACGAATTAAAAATCAGGAAACAACGTTTTAGTAAGGAACTGTCTCAGAAGAACGCTAATTTCGCCAATTACACAAATTTACGCAAATAAACTACTATACATTTTTCTGATTTAATTGAATTTCAAATAAAGAAATTGCGATAATTTGCGTAATTAGCGAAATTAGCGTTCAAAAAACTCTCCTACATGTTATTATTTTTCACTCAAAAACATAACTCACTCCTCCGCTCAGCCAAAATCCGGCTTGCGGAATATTGCCAAGGTCGTAGTAATGGGTATTATATAAGTTATTGGCATTCAGGTTTATAGCTAAGTTTTTATGCTGCCAGTTCAGCCTCAAATCGAGCGTGGAGAAAGCAGGGTAGGGGGTCTGAATACCGGGCGTTCCACTTCCTTGATAGGCGACATAACTGCCCATCCGTTTTTGCCAGCGGAAATTACCGTTCAGGCTAAATTCCTTGTATATAGGGAGATTGACTTGCGCTGTAAATTTATCGCGCAGGTAATTTAACACATAATTTGAGTTCATTTGTCCCGAAAAATTGCTCCCGTCTTGCTTCATGCGTGTGTAGGCGAGTTTTAAAGTTGTTGAAGGAGCAAAAGCGGAGAGCAATTCATGCACATATAAAGTAGCATCCACTTCGAGGCCTTTTTTGTAAACATTCGCCAAATTCACCGATTGCCAAATGCCATCGTCTTGTAGCGTCCAATCAATGAGGTTTTTACCCTCCATATAATATCCGGAGATATTGGCACGGATTACAGGGTTTCCGAATTTGAATCCTAATTCCAAGGCTTCCGAATCTTCGGGTTTCAGTCCGGCATCGCCCCGGTGTGTGCGGGTTGTGTAGAATAAATCGGTAAAAGTAGGCATTCGCATGGCATTATTCCACGATGCATACACTTTCAGGTTGCCGGTCAGGAGGTAGCTGGCGTTCAGGGCAGGGTAGAACTTGTAACTGCCGTTTAGGGCGGTATTGTAATTGGTCAGAATACTTGCCGACAAGCTGAAGCGATTAATTAATATATTGTGTTCCAGCACGTAACTGATGTTTGTCCGGTTGTAGGATTTGGTGTATTTCCCGTCTGGTTCTGCCATCAGTTCGCCCAATACGCTACTCATTATGCCTTCATTTCGGAGTTCGGCGCCTAAACTGGTAATGCCCAAGCCGGAGGTATATTGCAGATTCAGGTTAGAACCATACACATCGGTGCGGTGATAGTTAAACGGAACCAGCGATTCATCGTTTCGGATCAACTGAAAGCAGTCGTTGTGCCTGTTCCAATAGACCGAAGGGATGAATTTGAGTTTATCGCCGGTTTGAGCTTTAATTGATGCAAAATAACCGTCAGTCTTGTCGTATTGGTTTGGGTATGCCGCTGAATAAAAGGTATTTGCACCATATTTTTTGTCGTTATATCCCAATTGTATATCAATGTTTGTTTTGTTTTCGGCCTTGATGCGTGTCTGCCACAACAAATTGAGAATATCGTAATCGCTGTTGGCAATGTAGCCATCGGAAGTGTTGTAGCCAACAGATAATTGGCTCGTTATTAGCTTATTGGAAATAGTTCCACCGGCCTCAACACCGTACAGGGAATGCCCTCCGGCTTGAATTCCGGCATAAGCCTTGTGCTTAGGTTCCTTTTTTGTGATAATGTTTATACCGCCCGAAAAAGCGCTCGCGCCATATATTACCGACGATGGTCCATGAATAATTTCTATGCGTTCGATGTCGGAAAGGTTGACAGGAATGTCGAAGCTGTAGTGGCCTGTTTGTGGACTGGAGAGGTTAATACCGTTGAGAAGAATAGCTGTTTGGTCGAATGACCCGCCCCGGATTGAAATATCTGCCTGAACTCCGTGGCCTCCGCGTTGAAGGACATCAACATTGGCGGAATAGTTTAAAAGGTCTTGAATACTTTGGACGGGCGCCCGCTGAATCTCTTCCTTTGTGATAATAGTTACAAGCCTGGATGTTTGATTTACAGGCAATTCCACTCGTGAAGCCGTTACCGTAACTTCCTCCAGCTCAGTCTCCGTAATCTTTTCGGAGGAGGTTGTAATTGCAGTTTGCGCTGCCGTTTCGGTTGCATGAGCAAATGTGAGCACACAACCGGCCACCACACCAATACTCACCATTTTGTGCATACTGTTGAAAGCGCTGTAAGCCTTATGCGAAAACCGTTTGAAGCGGAATGCAGCAGGCTTGTTGATTAATTTCTGTTTCATAATTTGTTATTATTAAATTTAAACGGATGCAAAGGTAGAAATGATTATTCGTTTTTCGTTACAAAAGAGCGATGAAAAGTGGAGCAAATGTTACGCCGAAGGCGTTAAATATGAAACAACGTTCGGCGGAGCCAATAACCCCCAATGAAGCGAAACGAAGTGAGCGATTGGGGGCAGGGAGGTACAGCTTTTTTTTCACCAACGCCGAAGGTGTTGAACAACAACGAGATTGCATTTTTCAATATCGTTATTAAACATAATGGTAATTATGTAACAAATGAATTCGATTAAGAAAAAATGAAACCTCTAATAATTATAACATACTCCTGATTTTCAACCAACTAATAAATCATTCGCAAAAAAACTTTAGCTTTCTAATAATCATTGCTATATTTGTATTCTTTTTTGAAACAAAACGAATTGGGAATTTATTAAATATGAACATTATATGATTATTGCTGTTGATTTTGACGGAACTATTGTAGAACACGAATACCCTAAAATAGGTCGAGCCATTCCTTTTGCAATCGAAACTTTGCTGAAATTACAACAAGACAGGCACCGCCTTTTACTTTGGACGGTCAGAGAGGGCGATTTATTGCAGGAAGCGGTTAACTATTGCGAGAAAAAAGGCCTCAAGTTTTATGCCGCTAACAAAAATTATCCCGAAGAGGATGTGGCAGCTGCTGCACGCAAATTAAACGCCGATCTGTACATCGACGACCGCACTCCCGGCGGACTGCCCGATTGGGGGGTGATATACCACATAATAAAGGGGATGGAAAGAGGCGAAACCTCTTTCGATAAAATGATGCTAAACGGAGATTTCCACGACTCGAGGCGGAAGAAAAATTTCTTCATTCGCTTGGGCGAAATGATTGAAAATAACAAAGGATATTAAAAAGAAGCCCCTCCAACCTCCCCGCGGGGAGGCTAAAAAAGTCCCCCTACGGGGGATTGAGGGGGCTTAAATTGTTTACAATGAAACTCTCTATTATTATTGTTAATTACAACGTCAGATATTTGTTGGAGCAATGCCTGCTTTCGGTTTTTGCGTCCAACCGGAATTTCGATATTGAAGTTATTGTGGTTGACAATAATTCGTCTGATGGCTCTATAAACTACCTTCGTCCCAAGTTTCCCGAAGTCATATTTATCGAAAACACGGATAATCCGGGCTTTGCGAAGGCCAACAATCAGGCATACAAAATAGCACAGGGCGAATACATCCTGCTGCTTAATCCCGATACCTTATTGGGCGAAAATATACTCGACAGAACATGCAATTTTCTCGACACACATCCCGGTGCGGGAGCCGTGGGCGTGAAAATGATTAATAGTTTTGGGAAATTCCTGCCCGAATCGAAACGCGGATTCCCTTCGCCTTGGACATCTTTTTGCAAAATATTCGGATTATCGAAGTTTTTCCCTAAATCCCGTTTGTTTGGTCGCTATCACATGAAGTACCTGGATGAAAATGAAGTGCATGAAGTCGATATTCTGACGGGCGCTTTTATGCTTATCCGGCGGGAGATTATTGAGCGGATAGGTCTGTTGGACGAAACATTCTTTATGTATGGCGAAGACATCGATTTATCGTACCGGATTACAAAAGACGGATATAAAAACTATTATCTGCCCGATGCCATCATTCACTACAAGGGCGAAAGCACGAAGAAAGACGATATAAAATACGTGAAGATATTCTACCAGGCCATGTATATCTTCTTCAAAAAGTATTATCCTCACTACAGCCGTTTCTTTTCGTTTTGCGTAACGGCAGGCATATACCTGAGGGCGGCAATTGCAGTTGTAAAACGCCTGTTCGGCAAGGTCATCAAAATCAAAAAATGGGAACACGGCGTTGTTGTTCTCGATCATTCTGTGCTTTCGTACGAAGAAATTATCCGGTTTATGGACGAGCAACCGGTCAAAAATACCGAATACAGAATATATTCACCGCTTTCGGGGCTGATTATCGGAAGCCATTACGCCCAAAAGAAAACCGATCATGTTTCTTGAAAATGAACTCCTGAAATTAAGACCGCTCGAGCCCGAAGACCTGGATATTCTCTACAAATGGGAAAACGATTCCAGCCTTTGGATACACGGGCATACACTAAGTCCTTATTCCAAACTTGCTCTGCGCCAGTACATAACAAACTCCATCGACCAGGATATTTACCAGAATAACCAACTGCGGTTGATGATTGACCTGAAAAAAGAGGCCGCAACCATTGGCACAATCGACTTGTACGACCTTGATGTGAGGAACCTTCGCGCCGGAATCGGAATACTTATCGACGAAGCTTTCAGGGAAGAAGATTATGCCTGCCAAAGCCTCCGTATTATAAAAGAATATGCTTTCTCATTTCTCCATATCCACCAGCTATATGCCTACATCTCATCGAAAAATAAACCAAGCGCCGGCTTATTCCAAAAGTCGGGATTTAAAAAATGCGGCACATTAAAAGATTGGGTGTATCAGGAGAATGATTATGCAGATGTAGATGTGTATCAATTAATAAAGCCTCCTCAATCCCCCGTAGGGGGACTTTGAAAGCCTCTCCTACGGGGAGGTTGGAGGGGCTGTACTTTTAAATTATGAACGACGATATAAAAAAAGCCTGCGAAATCCTTATTTCGGGTGGAGTGATCCTCTACCCTACCGACACTATTTGGGGAATTGGCTGCGATGCGACCAACGAAGCGGCCGTAAAAAAGGTGTATGAATTGAAACAACGCGCTGATAATAAAGCTATGATTGTTTTACTGGACAGTCCGGCCAAACTGAACTATTACATCGGAGACGTGCCCGATTTGGCCTGGGATTTGATTGATGTATCGGAAAAACCCCTGACCATTATTTACGATGATGCCCGAAACATAGCCCCCAACCTGATAGCCGAAGATGGCAGCCTGGCTATCCGAATCACAAAAGAACGATTTTCGGGCGAACTCTGTAAACGTTTCCGGAAAGCATTGGTGTCCACATCGGCCAATATAAGCGGATGCCCATCGCCTCAAAACTTTTCCGAAATAAGCGACGACATAAAAAGCAAAGTGGATTACATTGTACAATTCCGTCAAGACGAGCGAAGCAAATCCGCCCCCTCCGGCATCATCAGGTTATCGAAAAACGGCGAATTTAAGATTATCAGGGAATAATCGAAATAATTAGAATAATGTGCTGATGTGCTAATAGGAATAATGTAGGGTCGTGGCGTGCCGCGACCTTATTTTTTTGTGTGGTTTCGTAGGGGCGTATGGCATACGCCCGCTGCCGCGAACGGGTTGCTACGAATATATAATTTGCGTTGATTGTTTGGTGATTGCGGGTCGGAGCCCGCAATGACAGCGTTTTTTGTCGCTTCGCGCCAATTAGCACATTATTCACATCAGCACATTAGCACATTATTTACATCAGTACATTAGCACATTGCCCCCACATTATTCTAATTATTTCAATTGGCATATTGGCTTTTTTTTATAAATTTGCTGACTTGAACTTACAACTTATTAACCACTAAAAAAGCATGTCATTAAAAAGGATGTTCAATGATTTTCTGGTTTGGAAAAACAAGAATATTAAGGAACAACATTTCATATTGTTTGTCAGTTTTCTGATTGGTTTATTTACAGCAGTCGCTGCCTTCATACTGAAAAATCTGATTCTTATTATCGAACATTTGCTCACCGATAGTTTCAGCCGGGCAAATGTGAACTATTTATACCTGCTCTATCCGGTTATTGGTATTCTGTTGGCCGGTGTTTTCGTAAAATATGTTGTTCGCGACGATATTAGCCACGGGGTAACTAAAATTTTGTATGCCATATCCCAGCGCAAGAGTTACATCAAGGCGCACAACATGTACACATCCATCATCGCCAGTTCCATGACCATCGGATTCGGCGGATCGGTGGGAGCTGAGGCCCCCATGGTATTGACGGGCGCCGCTATCGGGTCGAACCTGGGACGAGCATTCAAACTCGAGCCCAAATACCTGATGTTACTTATCGGTTGCGGGGCTGCCGGAGCTATTGCCGGAATTTTCAAAGCGCCCATTGCCGGGATGTTGTTCGTTATAGAAGTCCTGATGCTCGACATGACGCTGACAACCATTTTGCCTTTGTTGGTAACATCGGTTACTGCCGCCACCTTTTCCTACATCACGATGGGCACTTCGGCCATGTTTCAGTACGCTCAAACGCAGGTATTTAGTATGTCGCGCATACCATACGTGATACTGCTCGGACTGTTTTGCGCATTCATATCGCTGATCTTCA
Source organism: Viscerimonas tarda (assembly GCF_054601255.1). Lineage (NCBI taxonomy): Bacteria > Pseudomonadati > Bacteroidota > Bacteroidia > Bacteroidales > Dysgonomonadaceae > Viscerimonas > Viscerimonas tarda. The sequence goes on from NZ_BAAHWV010000005.1 coordinate 15,571, forward strand.
CGCGGTCGATGAACCTCTTCGAGAACTTGATACGTCCCCTGAATTTCTGGACGAAATTTTTTCTCTGTACAGCTATCCTGAGTATCCTGATATTCCTGTTTCCGCCAATGTACGGTGAAGGATACGACACCATAAATACCCTGTTAACAGGCGAAATAGACAGCGAAACCATATTGAACGGGAGCATCTTTTATCAGTTCAAGGATTATAAATGGTGCATCATTTTATTCCTTGTGCCCATATTGCTCCTTAAAGTTTTTGCATCAAGCGCTACGAATGGCGGCGGCGGTACGGGGGGGATATTCGCGCCCTCGCTATTTTTGGGCTGTATTGCCGGTTTTGTCTTTGCTATTTGCATAAACAACCTGAATACGGAAACCCACCTGCCCCTCGAAAACTTTGCTTTGATGGGGATGGCGGGCGTAATGGCGGGTGTGATGCACGCCCCGTTGACGGGAATATTTCTGATTGCCGAACTGACGGGAGGATACCAACTGTTTTTGCCCTTGATGATTGTTTCCTCGGTATCGTATGCCGCTATCAAATTGTTTGAGCCACACAGCATATACGCCATGCGTCTGGCAAAAAAGGGCGAATTAATGACGCATCACAAAGACAGGGCCGTGCTCACGCTCATGTCGTTAGACGGTTTGATAGAAAAGGAATTTCAGACCGTAGGCCCCGATATGACATTGGGAGACATGGTGAAGGTTATATCCTCGTCGCCAAGGAATGTGTTTCCGGTGGTGGATAACCAAAAAAAATTGCTGGGGATTGTCCTGATCGACAACATCCGAAATATTATGTTCCGTCCCGAATTGTACGACCGGTTTAAAATAAAACGGTTTATGGTATCGCCTCCGGCTGTGATAGTTACCAATATGACAATGGAAAAAATCATGCACTTGTTCGACCGGACTAAAGCCTGGAACCTTCCGGTTATTGACGAAGATGGCGTTTATCTGGGTTTTGTATCCAAATCAAGCATTTTAAATACCTACCGCGAGGTTTTGGTGGAGAATTTTAGCGAATCGGAGTAATAGAAAACGACCAATAAAATTCGGGAGATCCCCCATAAAATTACTGGTCGTTGTAAATTCTGATATAAAAATACAGCTAATTTTCAACATTACCAAATATTTAAGAGGCTATTTTTACTATCTTTGTTAGGGGTTGAAATGAAAAATAGATGAAATAATAAATGAAAAAAGAAAACTTGCGCATTGTATTTATGGGAACGCCCGAATTTGCTGTCGAAAGCTTGCAGGTGTTAGTCGAAAACGGCTACAAGGTGGTTGGGGTAATTACCATGCCCGATAAGCCTGCCGGTAGAGGCCATAAATTGCAGTATTCGGCGGTAAAAGAATATGCGCTGGCAAACAATCTGCCCCTGCTACAACCCGAAAAGCTGAAAGACGACAGCTTCCTCGAATCCTTAAAAGCATGGCAGGCCGATTTACAGATTGTGGTCGCATTCAGGATGTTGCCCGAAATTGTGTGGGCAATGCCCCGCCTTGGCACCTTCAATTTGCACGCCTCCCTCCTACCCCAATACCGTGGCGCTGCGCCCATCAACTGGGCAATTATAAATGGAGACAAGGAAACCGGAGCAAGCACATTTTTTCTGACGCACGAAATAGATACCGGTAAGATTATCAAGCAAATACATATCCCCATCGGCGAAACCGATAATGTTGGAAAAATCCACGACGAATTGATGCAAAAAGGCGCCTTACTTGTTAAGGAAACCGTTGAGTTGATTCTCGAAAACAAAGTGGACGCCATTCCTCAGGATCAGTTTGCAACCGAAAGCGAATTGAAATCGGCGCCCAAAATATTTAAAGACACTTGCCGCATCGACTGGAAGCAGCCGGTTTCGGCCATATACAATCTCATCAGGGGACTATCGCCCTACCCTGCTGCCTGGACCGAATTGAAGGCCGCCGGAGAGGAAGCGCTGCCGGTAAAGATATACCTGTCGGAGAAAATCGCGACACCGCATCAATTGCCTGCCGGAACTATTCAGACCGACCATAAAACCTGTTTGGATGTAGCTTGCAGCGATGGATTTATCCGCGTGCTGGAACTTCAGCTGCCGGGTAAAAAACGGATGAAAACAGATGAATTATTACGGGGCTTTAAACTGAAAGAAGAATCCTATTTAATCTAACATATATCAACCAGTTATGCAAAAAGTTATTAAATCCACTAATTTTCAACAAGATATAAGCAATGTATTGCAACGGTTTTCGTACGACAGGTTATACATTCTGACGGACGACAATACCGAACGCCTCTGCTATCCCTTAATCAACGATATAGCTGAAATAAAACAAGCAGGCAAAATCATTATCAGAGCCGATGATAAGAATAAAAATGTAGAATCTCTATCCTCGGTGTGGAAATACCTTTCCGAGAATGGAGCGACCCGCAACTCGCTGTTGATTAATCTGGGCGGAGGAATGTTGACCGATTTAGGCGGTTTTGCTGCTGCCACTTTCAAGCGCGGAATTAAATGCATCAATATACCCACAACCGTGTTGGGAGCCGTTGATGCAGCCGTAGGAGGAAAAACGGGCATCAATTTCAACGGCTTAAAGAACGAAATAGGGGCTTTTGCTCCGGCGGAAGCTGTATTAATCGACTCCCATTTTTTCAAGTCGCTTGATCACGCCAATTTCTTGTCGGGATACGCCGAAATGCTCAAGCACAGCCTTATAGCCAACGATAAAGAATGGGCAAAAATAATATCGTTCGACACCGACAACATCGACTACGACAGATTAAAAGAACTGGTAATAAGCTCGGTTACCGTTAAAGAGTGGATTGTGGACAAAGACCCTTTTGAAAAAGGCATCCGCAAAGCCCTGAACCTTGGCCACACTGTTGGCCACGCCTTTGAAAGTATGTCGTACGAAATAAATAAACCGATGCAACACGGATATGCCATAGCATGGGGGCTGGTATGCGAATTGTACCTCTCCCATAAGTTGTGCAGATTTCCAAAAGACAAGTTACTGCAAACAATCGGCTTTATAAGAGAAAATTACGGTCTGTTCCCTTTTTCCTGTAACGAATATGAGGCTTTGTACGAGCTGATGAAACACGACAAGAAAAACGAATCGTCGGGTAAAATAAACTTCACCCTACTGAATAAAATTGGAGATATTGCGCTCAATCAAACAGCCAGCAAAGAAGACATCTTCGAATCAATTGATTTTTTGAGGGAGTGCGTTGGGTTGTAATAAATGTGCCAATATGAATAATGTGCTAATTGGCACATTATTCGCATTATTATAAAACATCCCCTTTGTTATAGGATGCATACAAATAACCGGGGCTTTCGTAGTATAAACTGCTATTAAAATCCTCTATCTTTCTGGATAGCCACGAGTTATATACTTCTGTCAATGCATCAACCGGCGATTTGTCTTGTTTGTTGCAAACATCCACAATCAGTCGTTTATACACTTTTCCTATGTCCCAATGCGTGGGAATTGCGTATTGAGCGGTGGCAATATTATCAAAATATCCATTTTCTATCCGGCATTCCCGAATCAGATTATCGGTTATTTTATCTATATTTTCACTGTGATAAACATCGGCAAGTTCGTAAAGATGCTGTAATTTGGCTTTCCCCAGCGCATTGACTACCACATTCCGGTGATTTTTTGTCTGCCGGCTAATGTATTCAATCAGGCTACAAACAAAAAACAAGTCGTTGTATTCTTTTTTTTCTCTGCCTGTCATTTTTTTACCTCCTCACTTTTAATAAAAGCTAAACATTTTAATGCTCGTTCGGTACAAAAACTGATTTGATGTGTGGGATGCTTGAATTTAGCTAATACCCAAAACTGTTCTCTGGTAAGGATGCCATTCACATAATCGGAAATATAGTTATATACCTGATCGTTTGCCATGGCTCCAATAACAATATCGTAATTATGTACAATGCCATTGCGACAGTTAACAACAAAATCCAGCCATTCCTCCGTCATTTCCGTGAAATGAAGAATCTTTAAATGAGCATCCGGTACAAAATCGTAGTTGTTGATAATGGGGGTATCATACCGTTTTGCCCAGCGCACAGCTTGTTCATTCAGTTCTGTACAATAAAAGCCTGTGCCAAAATCTTTAGCATATTGCCCTTCCCTTATTTCAGGATATTCTATTTTACAATATCCACCGTGATATACTTGCATACAATTTTGTTCTTACCCTACAAAGTTAGCATAAAATTGTTATTAATGATAAATTTGAATCCCCCACCCTCCTACGGACAGGGGGCTGTTTTTTATTTCTTTATAAATTTGTAATTTATTCTGTTTCTATCGGTTACCAATTGCAAAATATAAGCTCCTGATGCCAGTTTTTCGATTGGGATGCTTATTTCTCCGCCGGTATTGGGCTGTATTGTCAATATTTGCTTGCCCGAAAGATCGGCTATGCGGATAGATTTAACAACCTCCTCCGATTTCAGGTACAAAACATCGCTTGCCGGATTGGGATATAAACCTGCCTTTCCGTCCGAAATGGTTTTGCCAATACCCGTAAGGCTTTCCTTGAGGTTGAACGACAGTGGATTGGCGCTTCCCAAGCGCGTCCAGCTACCGTTATGGTAGTAAACAAGGGCGTAGTAGGTTCCGGGCTCCAAGTCGAGCAGCTCACCGGTGAATACCAGATTTTTTGTTTCATTTTCAATATTTACAAACTGCGCACCGAATGCAGCAACAGAATGATACATCCCTTCACTTTCATTCAGCGTAAATACCACAATCCGGATTTGATCGATAAAAGCTCCTCCCGTATTCCTGATGCTGGCTCTAAACTCTATATTATCCTGATAAATGGCGCTTGGGTAAGGAAAAGATTGCGAGACTATACTAAGGCTGGCGGCCGCCGGTGTTGGCAATACCGTAACCGGTTTGGATGCGCCGAATTGAGATAAAGTTGTCGCATTATCTATATCATTTGCCTTGTCGTAAAGCGTTAACAATGAATAGTTTCCAGCAGCAAGGGTAATAGTTCCTTCCAAATCGAAAGTTTTTGTTTCTCCCACGGCAATAACCACCGGGTCTTGTGTAACAATGCCGCTATTGCTCCCCGACAAGTAAAGCGCCAGATACGAATTGTAATCGCCTGTGCCGGTATTCGTAACGGTTGCCGTAAAGCGTCCGGTTTTGTTTTGATACAAATTGCCAAGGGTCGCCAAATTGCTCAGCGACAATACCGGATTTGTATCTGTGGGCTTGCTGAACGTAACGGAACTGGATGTTACATCCACTTTAAGGCACTGCGGAGTGCCGGTTTTTGTCCTCACGACCGACCATTCGGTTTGGCCGGCATCTTTGTAGGTCAGGTATATTCTATAACTTCCGTTGGTTACACCGCCCGGAATGGTTATGCCGCTAAGGGGATAACTATTCCATCCATTATAAAAAGGAAGCTGCCCTGCACTAACGGTTTTCAATGCCGTCATAAAGGAGCCGCTACTGTTGCGTAATTCGTAGCGGAAACTTAGATTGGGGATAGCATTTACGCCCAAATTGAAGAAGTCCGATACCGTGAGACTGAACGAAGCATTACGCGAAACCGAGTTTGCCGACGGGGTAAAGCACGGATTCATGTACATAACATACGATGGCGTGGGTGCCGCCGTTGCTTTTTGTATGCCGACAGTTATTTGCTGGTAGAAGTTAAATCCTCCGGCCGCTCCTCCGCCGATGCCCAGCGAGGGTGGATTCAGGGCCGACAATTCGTAGTAGCCATTGGATGAACCTTTCCATCCCCAGTTTATATGAAACAGGTTGTTGCTATCGTAGCCATCACAAACAAACAAGTGCCCAACATCTGTCGAATTACCGCTGTACAAAACCGGACGGGCGGCATTCAACTCTGTTTTAATCATGTCCTGCCATTCGGTTTTGCTGTAATAGTTTCTCGAATAAAGTTGGATGCTGCTGTCGTATTTGAAGTAGTTTACCAGGGCCTGTCCCACTCTGAATACCTGCGTTCCGCTCGAAGCGCCGTAATTCATATTGGTGGCAACCCCGCAATGATACATCAAGGTAGCTACTGCCGTTTTTTGTGCCGCAGTACTCGAAGCGCCATAAGTAGGGGTCATCGCTGCCCAGTTGTAGGTAGTATTGCCGAAGTTGACGCTCTGACTTGGGTAACCCGATGGTGTATAAGTGTTTGAACCCACTCCTTTGTCGGGCCAGTTGTGGTATTTCATTATCTGTGCCATTCCAGTGGCAACGCAACCTGTTGCCGACCTTGATGTAGAGCCCGGTATCTGCGGGCACAGGTCGTTGTAGGGGGAATCCTGATCCCACTTGATATTGCCCAATAACGGACTGATGGAAGTGGCAAAAACCTGCGCATTTTTCAAGTTTTTCTCCTCCAATGGTATTGCTTGAGCTTCCGTTTCGGGTTGGGCTAGCAAGAGTTCCAATTCCTGCTGATAAAAGCCCAGCCAGTATTTGAAATTTTCGGGCGCAGTGTTTATATCGAATGCCCCTTCGGCGGAGTATCCCAAAATAGCCTTCGCTCTGTCGTCTCCCGATACAATGACGAATCCGTTATTTTCGCCCGTATTGAAAACATAATAATAGACATTAACACTGGCCGACCGGGTCGATTTAATGTCGTCCTTCCCTGTATAGGCCAACGTAAAACTTGTTCCGCTTCGGAGTTTTGACGATTGGCTGTAAAAAGAACGGGCTAGGCTCAAAGCTTCGCTCTCCGTCCTCTGCCTGGCAAATCCTGCCAGTGCAAGGAGAAGCAGGAATAGTGTTAATGTAAATTTTTTCATGTTGTTATTTCTTTATGTGAATAATGAGACTAATTAACTTTGTCAGGAGATTGGCATATTAGTCTCATTATTCACATTTGAATCCTTTATCTATCAATCGGTTTAGTTCATTTATTTCATCCTTGTACTGGCTGCGCAATCCGCAATCGATTAATTCGGCCAGTGGGTATTTATCCGTAATCTTCGACAGCATTTCCTGCATTGAGGGGGCTTCTTTTAGCTGACTGTATTCTTCGTAGGTATATTTCAGGAAAACGGTATTTTCGTTAATACCTCTGTTATCCAGCAAATAACCATTTTTTAATGGGCTTGGTTTCGCCAGCTTACCGTTGTAGTAAATATCCGATGGGGCTGGGTAGGAGACGATTGTTGTTTTACTCCCATCCATAATTACGGGCACATTGTTGGTGTAATCTTTGACCGTTTTGTAAACTATGGCTTGAGGACCTGCGGCAAACGACCTGCCGGAGTTAGCCACGGGCGTTTTGTCTTTTCGCAGGGGCACAGTTATTCCTTCGGGTTGTTCCGTTTTTTCCGGTGTTAGCTTGCCACCCGAGCAGGACAATAACAGGATGGACGCGACAATTAATAAAGCCTTTGACTTCATTTTACTTTTTGATAAGGTGTAAACAATTGTTGTACAATGCCGATGCACGTGCAATAATAGTGAAATAAAAGCGAACTTACAATAAAAATCGGGGAAAAGTTAGGGCAAACGCATGAAAATGCTTGTAGAGTATAGCCGTTATTAAAGGCTTTCAGCCTTAACCTTACGGACTTTTTTTCATGCGTTTGCCCTGGGGAAAAAGCGCCTGTCTCTGACAATTATATCTTCGAGGCCCTCAACATTTCTCTTTTTCCGGGAGGGCCGGGCAGCCTTTCTACCACAAAACCAGCTGTTTGCAACATCCTGCGGACAACGCCTTTGGCACAATAGGTAACAAGCAAGCCTCCGCTATTGGTGTGTTTGTGGAGGTAATCGAAAATAGCCTGCGTCCACATTTCCGGCTGTTTATCGGGTGAAAAAGCATCGTAGTAAACCAAATCGAAAGTCTCATCTTCGGTTAGTCCGGCGAAGTCGTTTATATCGGCCAGTATTTTTTTCAGGCAGAAATGCGGTTCGATAAAAACAGCCTTATTCCAGTCTGCTGCATGTATTTTGTCGAATAAACCGGCGTTCCCTGCCGAATGGATGAATGGATAATTGAGTTGTTTGATCAGGTCGGCCTCAAGCGGATAGAGTTCAAAGGCGGTGTATGAGATTTTTTTAGCCAATCGACCGGCATACAAAGCAGTAAGATAGGCATTTAATCCGGCGCCGAAGCCGACTTCGAGAACAGCTGTTTTTTCGAGGGAAAGTTGCTGTAGTCCGGCATTTATAAAAACCTGAGTCGATTCTTGTATAGCGCCGTTCACCGAGTGGTAATGCTCGTCTATACCGGGAATATAGAGCGTATGCGAACCGTCAGCCGTACAGGTTATATGCCTGTCGGTGTTCATGCTTTTTCGATTAAAGCTACTGCATAAGCCGCAAATCCTTCTTCCTTGCCCACAAAACCCATCTTCTCGGAAGTTGTTGCTTTTATGGATATATCGCCTGCATCAATGTGCAGTATTTTGGCCATCACTTTTTGCATTTCGGGAATATGCGGGTTTATTTTGGGTCTTTCGGCGCATATTGTCGCATCAATATTGCCGATTGTGTAACCCTCTTTGCTTACGATGTCGCAGGTTTTGGCCAGTAATATTTTGCTGTCGATATTTTTGTATTCACCGGCATTGTCGGGAAAATGAAAGCCGATGTCGCGCATGTTTGCCGCACCCAGAATGGCATCGCAAATGGCATGTATCAACACATCGGCATCCGAATGCCCGAGCAGCCCCCTGTCGTGAGGTATTTTTATACCGCCCAGCCACAACTCCCGCTCTTCCGACAAGCGATGTACATCGTATCCAAAACCTACACGGATTTTCATAATTTTACAATTTAGAATAATGTGAATAATGAGGCTAATTAGTTTTGTTAGGAGATTGCGGGTCGGAGCCCGGAATGACAAAATATTTAATGTACTAATTGGCGCAAAGCGACAAAAAAATCTGTCATTGCGGGTTCCGACCCGCAATCTCCTAACTTGTTATTCCTATTATTCTCATTGGCACATTATTCACATTATTCCCATTGTGTTTATCTAAACAGATTCTTCAGCCCTTCCATCTCGAAGCCAATAGAGAACCTGATGGTTTGGTCTAATGGGTTTTGAGCGGCTGTGGCCACCAGGTAAGAGGCATCTATCTGAAAAACATTCATTTTAAGTCCTGCTCCGAAAGAGAAATACTTGCGGTTTCCCTTCATTTCGCTTTCGTTGAAGTAGCCGCCACGTATCGAGAACTGGTTGTTGTAGGTATATTCCATACCTGCCGACCACATAATTTCTTTTACTTCTTCGCTAATTCCGCCGGGGGCATCGCCAAAGGACTTGAATATTCCGCTGATGGCCGAGCTTTCGCGGTATTCTTCTTGTCTTTTATCAAAGGCGCTGCGTTCTTCGCCGTCTTCCATTATGGGCGGGGTGGGCACCAAGAGTTTGCTTACGTCAAGATTAAAAGCCAGCGTGTTATAATCGTCCAAGGGATAAGTTAACGAGCCTCCCAGCCGCAAGGTTGTCGGCAAAAACTGGCTGTATTCTCCGCCATCCTGCGATATTTTTGAGCCGATGTTGGAAATATTGAACCCTAAGCCCAATAAACTTTCAACCTCTCCAACCATCACATACGATTCGTTGTACCCCGAAATATCGGCTGCATAAGCATTTCCGGGACTTTGCGATGTTTCGTCCGATCCGGTGGTGTAATCTGTCCGTATATACCGGAGGGCGACGCTTCCGGCGAATGTTTCCGATAATTTGCGGGAGTAAGCTACGTCAATGGCCATTTCCATCGGACGAACGTTTCGCAGGAAATCGCCATCAAAGGTAGTTACCGGAACATCTCCCAACGAAAAATAGCGTATCGAACCGCTCACTGCCTGATCTTGTTCTTCGCCAAACTTGTAGAATCCCGAAACATAAATCAGCGCAATGTCGTTTACCAACTTCCTTAACCAAGGCGTATAAGACAATCCCACACCGGCGTTACTTCCTACAAAGGCATACTTTGCCGGATTCCAGTGTTGCGAATAAACATCGGGAAGCGTAGCGGTACCAATATCGCCCATCCCACCACCACGGGCTTCGGGAGCGATTGTTAAAGAAGGCGCCCCTGTAAATATGGGATTAAAATCCTTGTTGCTCTCTATCTGAGAGATAGCATAGGATGATAGCGCTATAAATATACTTAGTATGAAAAACCGTTTATTGATTGTCCTCATTATTCAAAATCTGATTAATAAATATCTGTTCTTATAAACTCTGTAAGCTCTTTTTTATTGTCCGAGAACGATTAATTTTTCGGATTTATAGCTTCTTACTTTCCCGTTCACACTCACGCTCATCCGGCATATATACATACCCGGTTGCAATCGGCGACCATTGGATGCCGTCAAATCCCACTGATAACCGTAACCGCTTGTATAATCCACGGCGCCTGTTTCTTCGTGGCTCCATTGCAAGGCTCCGGTTAAGGAGTAAACTTCGTATTTAACTACCACATTCGAGCCCGACAAGTCGGAATAGAAGACAAAGCTGGTTGATTCTTTTGCCGGATTTCCTTGTATCTCGAACTTGAAGATGGTTGGTTTATAGTCTATTACCGATTCAAATTCAACACTTGCCGTAGATGAGTTGTTGAACACATCCCAAACCCTGAATTGCAGCGTATGCTTGCCTTCCGTCAGATCGGGAATCATAAAGTTGATGCTTCCCAAAGCGCCTGTTTCACCGGCATTCAGTTCCTTGCCCGAGAAGGCGGATGACAGGTTGTACGATTTCAGACCGTCTATTATAACCGATATATTGTGTCCGATGGCGTTTGAGAGGTTAATGCCGGTATCATCGTATATTTCGGCATAGAACATCGGCGTCATATTCACTTTATCGCCCGATTGGAAATCGGCCTTGTTCAGGTAGAGCTGACGTATCACCGGTGAATTTTTTTCATCAGCGCCGTTAAACCGGCCTCCAACCGTGTAATTGAGGAACGAACCCTGGGCTTCTTTTCCGCTGTTGCCGGAAGCATAAAAGCTCATTTTGCCCGAGCCATTGGTGTATAGAATATCAATAGGCGTAACAAAATCAATGGAAAACTCGCCATTGGTGATAGGTGTATTGCCCGAAAAGATGGTATTTACAAAGTCTTTGTAGGCTACGGATACATCATCCGATTCGCTCGCCAGTTTATTTCCGCGTGTTTTCAGGTCCAGTTCGCTGTCGAATATCACGGCATCCAGTTTGCCGGTGAAATCGGTTACAACTTCGCCTTCCGTGTTCACAATCACGCCCTGTATTTTATTCTTGGCCAAAGCCTGTATTCGGATGTTATTGCCGGAAGCATCCTGACCGTTCACTTCGTCTATTCTTACGCGGTATTCATCTCCCGGATAAGACAATCGCAGCGCCGGGTCGCCCAGTAATACAAACTTCAGTTTATTTTCTCCAATTCCCCCTCCGGGCAATTCTATTTTAGCGCTACGCAAAATATCGCCTAAACGCACGGGCTTGTTGTTTTTCTTTTCAAAAATATGGTTGAGTACGCTCCTGTTCAACCGTTCGTTGTAGTCGGAATAAACAACGCGCGTAGTCGAAATCAAAGCGATGGCTCCACCTTTCGGATTCAGAAAAGCGGCTTCACCGGAGGATGTGGTATAATCGTCGAACCGGCTGTAATCGCAGGTGGCCGTAATCCAAAGCGGCAAATGTTTATTGCTCAGATTTTGAACATCTTCCAAATTCAATATGTATTCGTGTGTCCAAGACCTCGGCGAACCATGACCAACGTAGTTCAGCATCAGTAATCCCGAATTGAGTTTGTTCATCAATTCTTTGGATGCATCGGGATACCTCGCGCCATTGGATGTGATAATCCTTTCGTAACTGTCCTGATAGATTTTGTTTACAACAAATTCGGGGTTTTCCCTTTTAATGGTCTCCGCAAATCTATCCGATTGTGTACAATGTACTGTCTCATTGGAGATTGTACCTCCCGAAATAGCATCATCGGCATAAAAGGCAATGTTGTTTTTCCAAAGGCCCCTGTCTTTATTTTCGATGTAGCTTTTTATTTTATCTACTGCATTACGCGCTTCTATTTCCGAGCGCACGGGCAGTCGTCCGATGCCTATGTCCAATACGCCGCTGCTTAGCGCCGCTGCGGTTTGCACTTCATTGTCATCCAAAAATCCGATGTAGTCGTCGGTTACCAGCGAAGCGCTTTCGGTTAATGAATTGGCTGTTTGATAGGTCAGCAGCAATGACTTTTTTTGCGATTCGCTCCAAGGGTTTTCCAGAAAACGGTTGTCGTAAGTCCCATTTCCGAATAGCATCAGGTACTGGGGAGCGGTATTCTTGTCCCGGTCGTAAAACATTTTAAGAAATCGCCGGTAAGCCGTTACATCCGGTTTGCCGGACGAAAACTCGTTGTATATATCTTCGGGAGTAACAATCAGCGATTCCAGGCCTGAGTCATCGTAGTGAATTCCGGCCAGTTGTTCGGCGTATTTTTTCAGGAATGGCCTCACAATAATCACCATTTCTTTGGGTTCCAGCGAATGCAGGTTCTGATTTTCCACTTTTCCGACAAGGCTGGGGGTAGGTATGTCGCTCGAACTGGTATTCACCAGCGCATATTCCCTGATACTGGCGTTCGATGCCGTGAAAGTCATTTCCGAGCCTGACAGGTTGGCGTTGATTTTTTGCGGATTCGCCGCTTGGGTTACATCAAACAGCAGCACTTTATCGGAGGCTTCCGCTATTTTAAAGCCTAGCTGCGAATTCAGCGCCTTGCTTCGGAAGAGTGTTACGCCCCCGTAAGGTTTCAGGTAGCGTTCGTATTCCAGTTTCAGGTAATTCAGATAAACAAACTTATCGCTGAGGTTTCCTACTGTATAAGTGAGGTTTATGACGCCGTTCCCGGTCAGGTTCCTGATGGTAACCGTATCGTTGATTTCATCGGATATGCCACCGCCGAAAGGAACCTTATTTTGTTTAAGATTGACGTTGTTGTACTTTATATCGAGGTAGGCTTTGACAGCGCTTCCCGATAACTTTGAGATAAAATTGTAGCGGAGCGTGGCCGGTGCGGGTGCAATGCCTTGCAGCTTCACATCGAAATTCTGCGATTTGAGCGCTAGAAAGTTTTCCCCGTAATATTCACGACCTGTTTTTTCGATGTTAACCAGTTCTTTTTCGTGCAGATAGTAATCCGTAAAAGTAGATACCGTAACCGCTGCCGTGCCGGTTGGCGTGGCTTCGGTCATTAACAAGGGACCCTCTTCCGATTCGGTTATAAAATAATAAGACTCGGATGAATACGGATTTTGTGTTCGTTCAAATTCCTTCCTGCTCTGATTGTATGTCCATTTGAGGTCTCCCTTTGCATAAAACAGAATATAGTCCCCCTGTCCGAAATCGGCTCTGGGTTTGCTCATCCATATAGCCACCTGGGGCAGGTCGTCGGTGTAAGGCAAGGTGAAATCTTCATCCAGTACCCAACCGCCGTAACCATGCACCTGCACGTTTTTGGGTTCGGATATGCCCATGTTTTTCAAATCGGAATAGCTCAACTTGTATATTCCGGTAGAACCTACTTTCACTTTCATCCAATTCCCGCTCGAGAGAACCGAGTTTTGAGCATAGCGGTCTCCGTTCGATTGCGCCCTTGCCGGTTTGGGTATAAACAGCAGCAATGCAACCAGAAAGAGGAAGAACTTATTGTTTGACAAACATTGTCTCATATAATATAGCTTCATTATAATTTGATACAACAAGAGTTTGATTGGGAAAATTTCGCAGTCCTAACCTGTTCCTATAAACTCTATAACCCTCTTTTTATTGTTCGAGAACAACTAATTTTTCAGATTCAGAGGCTCTTACTTTCCCATTCACACTTACGCTCATCCGGCATATATACACACCCGGCTGCAACTTGGAAGCATCAGATGCCGTCAAATCGTACTGATAATGGTAGCCCTCCGAATAATCTATAACGCCTGCTTCTTCGTGGCTCCATTGCAATGCGCCGGTCGATGAATACACTTCGTATTTAAGATCGACATTGGAGTCCGTCAGGTCGGAATAGAAGATAAATCCGGTAGCTGTTTCCGCCGGATTTCCTTGTATCTTGAATTTGAACAGCCTGGGTTTCTGTTCTGCGACCGATTCAAATTCAATAGTCTCTGTTGTCGAATTATTAAATACGTCCCAAGCCTTGAATTGCAGTGTATGCTTGCCTTCCGTCAGGTCGGGAATCGTAAAACTGACGCTTCCCAAAGCGCCTGTTTCTCCGGCAGCCGGTTCTTTGCTCACGAAGCCGGACGAGAGGTTGTACGATTTCAGACCGTCAATGGTAAGCGATATATTGTGCCCGATGGCGTTTGAGAGGTTAATGCCGGTATCATCGTATATTTCGGCATAAAACACCGGCGACATACCGACTTTATCGCCCGGTTGAAAATCGTCTTTATTCAAATATAGCTGTCTTATCACCGGCGAATTCGTTTCTTCGGTTCCGTTAAACCTGCCTCCAACCTTGTAATTGAGGAAGGATCCCTGCGCTTCTTTTCCGTTGTTGCCGGAAGCATAAAAACTCATTTTGCCCGAACCGCTGGTATATAGAATATCAATGGGCGTAACAAAATCAATGGTGAATGCCCCGTTGGTAATGGGTGTACTACCCGAATAAATGGTATTGGGATAGTCTTTGTAGGTGATGGACATATCAGCCGTTACAGTCGCCAGTTTATTTCCGCGCGTTTTCAGTTCCAGTTCGTTGTCGAATATCACTGCATCCAGGTTGCCCGTAAAATCGGTTACAACTTCATCATTTGAGTTCACAATCACGCCTTTTATTCTGTTACTGGCCAGCGCCTGTATCTTGATGTTGGCATCGGAAGCGTTCAGCCCATTCACTTCATCTATTCTTACGTGGTAGGCGTCTCCCGGGTACGACAATCGCAATGCGGGGTCGCCTAATAAGGTGAATTTGAGTTTGTTTTGTTGGCTGCCCAAGTCTATTTTAGCGCTACGCAAAATGTCGCCCAAACGCAACGGCTTGTTGTTTTTCTTTTCAAAAATATGATTCAGTACGCTTCTGTCCAGCATTTCGTTGAATACCGACAACACAATGCGCGTTGTTGAAATCAAGGCGATGGCTCCACCGTTCGGATTCAGGAAAGCCATTTCTCCGGCAGATGTTACGTAGTCATCGAAGCGGCTAAAATCGCAGGTGGCTGTAATCCAAAGCGGCAAGCGCTTGTTGTTCATTTTTTGAACATCCTCAAAAGTCAGTACAAATTCGTGTGTCCAATCTCTTGTGGAACCGTGTCCAACGTAGTTCATCACCAGCAATCCCGAATTTAGTTTGTTCTTAAATTCTTTGGTTGCATCGGGGCACCTCGCACCGGCAGGTGTTGCCACCCGTTCGTAATTGTCCTGATATATTTTGTTTACAATAAACTCGGGGTATTTTCCTTTGATAGTTTCCGCAAATCCGTCCGATTGCGCACAGTGAAAGCTCTCATTCGATACTGTTCCTGCAATCAGGTCATCGGCATAGAATGCAATGTTGTTTTTCCAAAGGCCTTTGTCCTTATTTTCGATGTAGTTTTTTATTTTATTAACAGCATTGCGTGCTTCGGTTTCCGATTGCACGGGCAACCGTCCGATTCCTATATCCAACACACTGTTGTTTATAGATACGATTCCCGCTTCGTTATTGTCTAAAAATCCGATATAATCGTCGGTTACCAACGAGCTTTCTTCGGTTAAGGAATTAACCGTTTGATAGGTCAGCAACATGGTCTTCTTCTGCAATTCGCTCCAGGGATTTCCCAAAAAACGGTTGTCGTAGGCGCCGTCTCCAAAGAGCAAGAGGTATTGTGGCGCAGTACTTTTATTCCGGTCGTAAAACATTTTAAGAAATCGCCGGTAGGCCGTTACATCCGGCTTTCCGGACGAAAATTCGTTGTATATATCTTCGGATGTAACAATTATTGATTCCATGCCCGATTCGTCGTTGTGAATCTGAGCCAATTGTCCGGCATAATTTTTTAAGTAAGCGCTCACAATGATGACCATTTCTTTGGGAGCCAGCGAATGCAAATTCTGATTCTCTACCTGTCCGACAAGGCTAGGGCTAGGGATGTCGCTCGAATTGGTATCGACCAAAGCATATTCTCTAATAGCGCTGTTGGAGGCCGTGAATGACATTTCCGAGCCCGATAAACTGGCGTTGATTTTTTGCGGAATCTCCGGTTTAGTTACGTCAAACAACAGCATTTTATCGGAAGCTCCCGCTATTTTAAAGCCGAGCTGCGAATTGAGGACTTTACTTCGGAAAAGTGTTACGCTTCCATAAGGTTTCAGGTAGCGTTCGTATTCCAGTCTCAGATAGTTCAGGTGAACGTGGCTGTCGCCTCCTCCGGCTGTATAAGTAAGGTTTAATGTAGCATTCCCGGCCAGATTCTTTATTACAAGCGTATCGTTGATTTCGTCGGCCTTGTTGGCGCTACTGAACGGAAGCTTGCTTTTTTTGAGGGGAACATTGTTGTAGGTTAAATTAAGGTAGGCATTGTAGGTTGCTGCCGGCGCCTTTGCAATAAAACTATACCGGAGTATGGCCGGTGCGGACGTAGCGCCCTGCAATACCCAATCGAAATTCTGCGACTTGGTACTCAGGAAGTCTTCGCCGTAAAATTCACGACCGGTTTTTTCTATGTTGATTAGTTCTTTCTCGTGTAAATAGTAATCCGAGAAAGTAGATACCGTAACTGCTGCCGTACCGGTTGGCGTAGCTTCGGTCATCAACAGGGGGCCGTCTTCCGATTCGGTTATAAAATAGTAGGAATCTGACGAATAGGGATTTTGTGTATGTACAAATTCTTTTTTACTCTGGTCATACGCCCATTTGATGTCTCCTTTTGCATAAAACAGAATATAGTCTCCCTCTCCAAACTCGGATCGGGGTTTACTCATCCATATAGCCACCTGAGGCAGGTCGTCGATGTATGGCTGGGTGAAATCTTCATCCAGTATCCAACCGCCGTAGCCATATACCTGCACATTTTTTGGCTCGGATATGCCCATGTTTATCAGGTCGGAATAGCTCAGTTTGTATATTCCGGTAGAACCTACTTTCACCTTCATCCAGTTTCCGCTTGAGAGAACGGAATTTTGAGTGTAATTGCCGCCGTTCGATTGCGCTCTTGCCTGCTTCGGTATAAATAGCAACAATGCAACCAGAATCAGAGGTAAAGCTACTTGTTGTTTCATCGCGTAAAATGTCATATCCGTTCTGTAATGTATTGTGTATATCTACTTTATCGTATAAAAAAGTCTAATAATTTCCGCCCTTCAATAAAACCTTCCAAATGGTCGCCCGCCTCAACCCTGCCAACGCCTGCCGGAGTTCCCGTGTATATCAGGTCGCCGATTTTCAAGGTGAAAAAATGGCTGGCAAAGGCTATTATTTTGTCTATCGAATGCGTCATTTCTGCCGTATTGGTATTTTGGACGCGTACCCCGTTTTTCATTAACGAAAAATTGAGAGAATTGGGTTCTTTCCGAAACGTATCTTTCGGGATAAATGTACCCAATGCCGCAGAGTTGTCGAATCCTTTCGATAATTCCCAAGGCCATCCATTCTCTTTCAGTCTGCTTTGTAAATCGCGCGCCGTAAAATCTATGCCTACCGTAATTTCATCGTAATAACGCTGAGCAAAACGTTCGGCGATATTTTTCCCCAAGCGGTTTATTTTTATAACCAATTCTGTTTCGTAATGTATTTCGTTCGAAAAATCCGGTATATAAAAAGGCTTTCCATCTTTTAATAAGGCCGAATCGGGTTTCAGAAACAAAACAGGGTCGCCATCCTTATCGGATAACGGGCTGTTCATCTCTTTATTATGCGCCTGGTAATTTAATCCTACACAAATAATTTTCATTCATCAGTTTCTAAAAACTTTTCCAATACAAATATAAGCATATAGTTTGAGATTGAAAATATATTTATTCGGGAAGTTACAGATTTTGTTCATAACATGGTTGCAGAATTGCTGTGTAGCAAAGCAGTTTTTGTTAAATTTGCAGGATAATTGAATATGATATGAAATCAACGGAAATAAACACATTATTTGGAAAATTTGAACAAGCCTCTTCGGAATACGAAGGCGTAGAATGTTGGAGTGCAAGAGAATTGCAAGCTTTATTGGGCTATACGAAGTGGGAAAATTTCTCCAAAGTAATAGACAAAGCTAAAGAATCTTGCGTAAATGCAGGGCAGGAAATATCCGATCACTTTCCTGATGTCGGGAAGGTGATAGAAGCGGGTAAAGGCGCTCAACATCTGATAGATGACATACTTCTCACACGTTATGCCTGCTACTTGATTGCACAAAATGGCGATAGTAAAAAAGAACAAATAGCTTTTGCCCAGAGTTATTTTGCTGTGCAAACAAGGCGTGCAGAAATTATTGAAAAGTAGAACGTAGAATGAAAAGCGAAGAAAATAAAGGATTAAAAAACAAAAGAAAATGACAAAAGCCGGAATAATAGGCCAATTGGCATATTGGCACATTTATTTTTCAATTTCACTTTTCACTTTTCAGTTTATAACGTATCTTTGTAGCCAACTCAGAAATATATAAAACAGGATATTATGAACTCTTTAGAAAAACTAACAGCAGATAAACTACTAAGAATCAGAGCTATTAAATTGCAACCATCCAATCCTTTCACCTGGGCTTCGGGCTGGAAGTCGCCGATATATTGCGATAACAGGAAGTTGTTGTCGTACCCAACAATCCGTAATTTCGTAAAAATAGAATTAAGCCGGTTGATTTTGGAGCATTTTGGCGAAGCGGATGCCGTGGCCGGAGTGGCTACCGGAGCCATTGCGCCGGGCGCTATTGTAGCCGATGCATTGGGATTGCCGTTTGTGTATATACGGTCAACACCTAAAGACCATGGCTTGGAAAACCTGATAGAAGGAGATTTAAAGCCAAAGAGCAAAGTTGTTGTGATTGAAGACCTTGTGTCCACCGGTAGCAGCAGCCTGAAAGCCGTGGAAGCCATCCGTAACGATGGTTCGGAAGTGGTGGGAATGGCGGCGATATTCACCTACGGATTCCCCATAGCTGCCGAAAAGTTTGAGAAAGCAAAAGTGGCGCTTAAAACCTTGACCAATTACGATGCAGTTTTGCAGGAAGCTTTAAACATCGAATACATTGCCGAGGAAGATTTGTTAACCCTACAGGAATGGCGTAATTCGCCTGCTGATTGGAAATAAAATTTAAATAATGAGAATAATGTGCCAATGAGAATAATATGCCAATTGGCGCGAAGCGAGAATAAAAAATACTGTCATTGCGGGCTTCGACCCGCAATCTCCTAATTATTCGCATTGGCACATTATTCATATTAGTCTAATTATTCACATTAGCTTTAATCATGACCGAATTTGTTAGCGAAATAAAAACCATACCCCATACCAATTCCGATGTATATCAGGTATTGTCCGACCTGCGGAATCTGGATAAGATTAAGGACAAGATACCACAGGACCAAATCAAGGATTTTTCGTACGATCAGGATTCCTGTTCCGTATCGGTTGACCCTGTTGGAAGCATTAAGTTCAACATTGTCAGCCGCGAACCTCATTCAACCATCAAGTTTGAAGCCGAACAGGTTCCGTTTGCCCTCAATCTGTGGATTCAGTTGAAACACGTAACAGCAGGCGAAACGAAAATGAAGTTGACCGTCAAGGCCGATTTGAATGTTTTCCTTAAACCGATGGTCTCCAAACCCTTGCAACAGGCTGTGGATAGAATTGCGGATATAATTGCATCAATACCTTACGATAAAGCGCTTGACGAAAAATAAGCCCCACATACAGATATGAAACTTTGGGAAAAAAATATACAGGTCAATAAAGACATCGAAAAATTTACTGTCGGACGCGACCGTGAGATGGACATATACTTGGCAAAGCACGATGTGCTGGGATCCATGGCGCATATCATCATGCTGGAGTCGATAGGGTTATTGACAAAAGACGAGTTGAAACTGTTGTATGCCGAACTTCAAGCTATCTACAAGTTGGTTGTGGAAGGCCGGTTTGTGATAGAAGAAGGCATTGAAGATGTACACTCGCAGGTTGAGTTACTGCTGACCCGGAAACTGGGCGATGTAGGCAAAAAAATACACAGCGGACGGTCGAGAAACGATCAGGTTTTGCTGGATTTGAAGTTGTTTACGCGCGAGCAAATTCACGTGCTGCTTCAATCGGTATCGGAACTGGTGGATATTTTGCTGTCTCAGAGCGAACGTTACAAACAGGTCTTAATGCCCGGCTACACGCATTTGCAAATAGCCATGCCATCGTCGTTTGGCTTGTGGTTTGGCGCTTATGCCGAAAGTTTGGTTGACGATTTGCAACTGCTTTTGGCGGCCTATAAAATATGCAACCGCAATCCCTTGGGCTCGGCTGCCGGATACGGCTCTTCGTTTCCCTTAAACCGCCAGACGACGACCGATTTGCTTGGCTTCGACAGCCTCGACTACAACGTAGTGTATGCGCAAATGGGACGCGGAAAAATGGAAAAAACCGTATCGTTTGCCATTGCAAGCATTGCAGCTACCTTGTCAAAACTGGCTTATGACGCCTGTTTATTCAATAGCCAGAACTTCGGATTTATTAAGCTTCCCGATGAATACACTACCGGGTCGAGCATTATGCCTCACAAAAAAAATCCTGATGTATTTGAACTCACGCGGGCAAAGTGCAACAAGTTGCAGGGCTTACCTGTTGAAATCACCTTAATTGTAAACAATCTGCCATCGGGCTATTTCCGCGATTTACAGATTGTTAAGGAGCTGTTTCTGCCTTCGTTCGAGGAACTCAACGATTGCATAACAATGGCCGGAAGAATGATGAACAGCATTCAGGTGAACGAAAACATCCTGAAAGACGATAAATACCTTTACATATTCAGCGTGGAGGAAGTCAATAAGCTGGTACTGAACGGAATGCCTTTTCGAGATGCCTATAAAAAGGTGGGACTTGATATTGAAAACGGCCATTTTTCGCCCGACAAAACAGTCAGGCACACCCATCAGGGCAGTATCGGAAACTTATACAACGAGCAAATAAAGTTATTGAAACAACAGATTGAAGATCAATTTGATGTGCAGGTCGTTGAAGAAGCGGAAAGAAAGTTGTTATCGTTATTATAAACAGTATGCTATTAACAGAAGTATATGACTGTTTACCCAAAAATCCCGCAAGGACGGACAAGAGCGGAAATTCAGGTTCGCGAAAAATTTATCAAAGATTTTTACGCGCAGCGGAATGCCAAAAATCTCGAAAAACGTGTATATAATACTGATTTAGAAGCATTTATTTATGTCAAATTTTTATCAATTCAAGAAACGGCTGAAAAAGCAGCGAGAAGCTACAAATCGATACTCGCAGTTACTTACCTAACGGAGGTATTGGAACTTGCGGAAGTCAAAACCTACACAAAACCAAAAGAAGGAAATAAAAAGCAAAGTCGTTTTTCTGATATTATCATAATGCAACACAATAAAGCATCTTTTGGAGAAATAAAATTAACAATAGGGGTTCTACGCGGAAGCAGCGAAAGAATTCAGTATTGCATAACTGCAATAGAAAAAACGACTGTACAACCCGCAACAAACACGCAATAGTTATACAATCGTTATATTTCCGGTGGCGAAGATACAAGATATTTTTTGAACCACAAAATATTTGCCTCGAAAATTATTACATTTATCAAACATTCTAATATAAAAATATGGAATCAACTGAAATAATATTAGTAAACTTGTCAGGAGAAGATAAACCCGGTGTAACGACAGCTTTAACAGGGATTTTAGCGAAATACGATGCCAATATACTGGATATTGGACAGGCTAATATTCACCATTCTTTATCGCTGGCAATTTTGATTGAAGCAAAAATATCGACATCGGGAGATATACTCAAAGAGTTGCTCTTCAAGACAACAGAACTGGGGCTGATTATTCGATTCACCCCGCTTAGCAAAGCCGAATACTCGGATTGGGTGAACAAGCAAGGAAAAAACCGCTACATCGTAACAATGCTTGGCCGTGAACTCAAACCGGCTCAGATAGCCCTTGTTACGGATGCCCTGTTTGAAAATAAATTCAATATAGAAAGCATTACCCGCCTGACCGGACGCATACCTCTTGACGAGTGTTCGCGTGCAAAGCGTTCCTGCATCGAACTGTCGGTGAGGGGAGTTGTTGATGTAGAAGCGGTGCGTAAGACGCTTATGGATCTTTCGTCCAAACACTCAATTGACATTGCCTTTCAGGAAGAAAGCATGTATCGCCGGATGCGCCGGGTGATATGTTTCGATATGGACTCGACCCTTATCCAGACAGAAGTAATTGACGAACTGGCCGAAAGGGCCGGGGTAGGCAACCAAGTGAAAGCAATTACCGAATCGGCCATGAGAGGCGAGATTGATTTTTCCGAAAGTTTCAAGAAACGGGTTGGTTTACTGAAAGGTTTGGATGAATCGGTACTGAAAGAAATAGCCGAAAATCTGCCGATAACGGAAGGGATGGTCAGGTTGATTCGCATATTGAAGAAGAGTGGCTATAAAATTGCCATCCTGTCGGGGGGATTCACTTACTTCGGTAATCACCTGAAAGAAAAATATGGCTTCGATTATGTTTATGCCAACGAGCTGGAAATAGTTGACGGCAAACTTACCGGAAATTATGTGGGCGATATTGTCGATGGTAAACGGAAAGCCGAGTTGCTGAGATTAATAGCACAGGTCGAAAAAGCAGATATACGCCAAACCGTAGCCGTAGGAGATGGAGCCAACGATTTGCCCATGCTGGCAGCAGCAGGCCTCGGAATAGCCTTCCATGCCAAACCCAAAGTAAAGGCAAACGCCAAACAATCGCTATCGACAGTAGGTCTCGACGGCATATTGTACTTCCTTGGCTATAAGGATTCTATGTTGGATGCCGATCATTGAGCGTTTAAAGGGTAGGGCAAACACATGAAAAAATTTAGCGCTACTATTACGGATGAGATTCCTCCCTTTGGTCGGAATGACTCGCCTATTGGCGCTTCCTCATCCCCTCTCCCAAAAAGGAGACAGTCATTCCGACCAAAGGGAGGAATCTCTTGCTCATAGTTTCATGCTTTAGCCATGGTTTAAAGGGGAACATACCCTCCGGTATGTTCCTATATTAATCCTTTTGCCATATCAATAATCTGGGGGACATTTCTTGATGGTTGCGCTACGTTGAGAATGTATTGCACATAAAATCCGCGAATATACCCTTTGCGCAATTCAACATAGTCGTTGGGTGCATTTTCTCCGATAGCTATCTTTTTAATATCGACGTTATTCGATTTTATAACGCCAGCTTGTATTTTACTTACGAAGCCGGTTTCGGCGATATAATCGGTTGGCGCGGCTTTGTATTGGTTTGCAATAGCCGTCCATTCGGACGAACTAAGGTTATTGGCCTTAATATAAAGTTTATAACCCAATTCTTCGTCTCTCAGTTTGCGGCACCAACGCACATTTTGCAGGTGCCACAGTTTTCCGCCACTGGTATCAACATAATCGTGAATGGTAACACTACCGTCGGAGGCAGCCCACTTTGTTGTCATGATAAAAATATAGAAATCGCCTTTTTTATTTTGAAATGTAGGGCAATCATTTTCTCCAAAGCAAGTACCCCATTCGTCGGCTGCATGGTGTCTTGCTCCTCCCGGCATGGCATTAAAGCCGTATTTATTGGTGTTAAGCCGACTGATCCAGTAGGTTCCGGGTACGGGTATTGCTGCCGGATTTTCGTATGGCTTGCAGGTTAAAGCAATGCGCACGGCATATTCCGAAGCATCGCCACACATGGCGAATAATTGCCTGAAGTCGGCCTTGGACGCAAATTTCCACTCCGACCGGTTATCGCTATCCAAATATAATTTGCGTTCTTTTCCTTCATAAAAGTAGCCGAATCTATTCAAATGGTCGATGTAAGCCTGACTGTAATACTGGCCGAAATATTTATTGAAATCATCTATATTCACCTGAAAGTCATTCGGATTAAGCCTGTATTCCGTTAATACTTTGTTAAGTTGTGCACGCGTTACCTCTGTTTCGGTAAAATGATTGAAATTCCGGTTCATCCACAGGTATTCGCCTATTTTCACGGCTTCGTAATGTACTGTATCGGCATCGGCTGTTGTGATGTCCTTGTAATACAATGGAATTTTTGTTTCAACAATGTTCTGTGGCGAATCGTCATTATCACGGCAGGATGACAAAATCAGAGACGCAAAAAAACAGCACAAAAATATATAGCTTAACTTTTTCATAATAGTGATGTTAGGTTTATAAATTGCTCTCGGTGGCGAAGTTAACATATAATAACGGATTTGGCAATAAAAAAATAAACTTTTGATTCGATTAAATCATTTTTTTTTAGCAATACAAACGCATGAACAATTTTACTGCTTATGCCTTTCGGTAAAAAGTTGCTGATATGAGCAGGAGATTCCTCCCTTTGGTCGGAATGACGGTCTCCTTTTGGGGAGAGGGGAGTAGGAAGTGGCGGCTTCGCCGCCACTTCCTACTCCTTTAAAGCGCCAATAGGCGAGTCATTCCGACCAAAGGGAGGAATCTCATCCGTAACAGTGGCTCTAACATTTTTCATGCGTTTGCCCTGTTTTTTAGACAAAAGTTGAATATTCTTTCTCAAAATTCGGTTCTTTTACGATTGTTGAAAAAAAAATAAAAATCTCTTGAAAGGTTCTTTATAAAAAATTTACCTTTGCAGTTTATTTGAAAATTTAAAATTGAAGTAATAGAGATGAAACCAACGCTTTTTGTATTAGCAGCAGGAATGGGAAGCCGTTATGGCGGCCTGAAACAGCTGGATGGACTTGGTCCAAATGGGGAAACAATCATGGATTATTCGATTTATGACGCTCTTAGGGGTGGATTTGGGAAAGTTGTATTTGTGATACGGGAATCTTTTGATAAGGAGTTCCGCGAGAAAATCATATCAAAATACGAAAATCATGTTCCCGTAGAGGTGGTATATCAGGAGCTGCACTATTTGCCGGATGGCTTCAGCCTGCATCCCGACAGGGTTAAGCCTTGGGGTACAAATCATGCCGTGCTGATGGGTAAGGACGTGATTAAAGAACCGTTTGCCGTGAT
This sequence comes from Viscerimonas tarda, assembly GCF_054601255.1. Classification (NCBI taxonomy): domain Bacteria; kingdom Pseudomonadati; phylum Bacteroidota; class Bacteroidia; order Bacteroidales; family Dysgonomonadaceae; genus Viscerimonas; species Viscerimonas tarda. The sequence continues at coordinate 40,770 of NZ_BAAHWV010000005.1, forward strand.
AAATGCGGACGATTTCTACGGAAGAGAAAGTTTTGCCATCATAGCCGATTTCCTGAAAGAGATCGAAGGCAAGAAAAATCATTATTGCATGGTTGGTTACAGGTTGAAGAATACGCTTTCGGAAAGCGGATCGGTAGCCCGTGGCGTATGCCAGGCAAACAAAGAAGGCTTTCTGGAAAGCGTTGTCGAACGCACACACATCGAAAGAGTAGATGGCGTAATTAAATACAAAGATGCCGAAAATTATTGGTACGAACTGCCCGAAAATGCACCCGTATCTATGAATATGTGGGGATTTACGCCCGATTATTTTAGCTATTCGGAAAACTATTTCATCAAGTTCCTCGAACTAAATCAACAGAACATCAAATCGGAATATTTCATTCCCCTGATGGTTGATCAGTTGATTTCCAACGGTACTGCCGATGTGAAGGTTCTGGATACGCCCTCGAAGTGGTTCGGAGTAACTTATGCCGAAGACCGTCCTACGGTAGTGGCCAAGTTGAAAGAATTGGCCGATAAGGGTGAATATCCTTCGCCATTGTGGAAATAAGATAAATTATAAAAATGTAGGGTCGCGGCGTGCCGCGACCATTTTTATTTTTGTCATTGCGGGCCCCGACCCGCAATCTCCTAACTACAGAATCATTTTCTCAATAGGCAAAACCAAAATGCCTTCGGCTCCCAGCGATTTGAGTTTGGAGATAATTTCCCAAAAGCGTTTTTCTTCTACTACTGATTGCACCGAGCACCATCCTTTGGTTGCCAAAGGGGTTATTGTCGGGCTGCGCATACCGGGAAGAATACCGGTTATCTCCTGCAATTTTTCCTCGGGGGCATTCAACAGGATGTATTTTTTGTCCTGCGCCGTTTGAACGGCTTCGATACGGAATATCAGTTCGTCAAGAATGGATTTCTTTTCGGCTGAAATAGAGGGGTTTGCAATCAGCAAGGCTTGCGATTGCATAACAACTTCCACTTCTTTCAGGCGATTGCTGACCAGTGTTCCTCCCGAGCTCACAATATCGAAAATAGCATCGGCAAGCCCTATACTCGGCGATATTTCGACCGAACCGGTTATGATATGTATGTCGGAATTGATATTTTTCGATTTCAGAAACTTGGTCAGTATGTGCGGATAGGAGGTGGCAATCTTCCGGTTGTTGAACCATTCCAGCCCATTGTATTCGTCGTCTTTGGGAATAGCCAGCGACAGACGGCATTTGCTGAAGCCCAGGTATTTGACTACATCGGCCTTTTCGTCTTTTTCCACAAATTCGTTTTCCCCAACGATGCCAATATCGGCTACGCCTGTCGCCACCGCCTGAGGTATATCGTCGTCGCGCAGGAAAAGAATTTCTACCGGAAAATCTTTTGCCGGAATAAGTAGCGTTCTTTTTTTGTTGTTTAGTTTAATCCCTGCTTCTGTCAGCAGTTCCATGGTTTCTTCAAATAAGCGACCTTTCGATTGTACTGCAATTCGTAAATTCATATATTTAATTTTAAAGCCCATTCCATGATCCCCCTGCGGGGGGCGGGGGGGCTGTTTTTTATTTCGGTGTACTGGCCTTCAGCCCCTTTATTATAGCCGATGTGAAGCCTGCATGTTCCATTTCGTTCAATCCTTTGATGGTTATTCCTCCGGCGGTGGTAACTTTGTCTATTTCCACTTCGGGGTGCGAGCCGTTTTCTTCCAGCAGTCCGATGGCTCCCTGCAAGGTTTGCATCACTATTTCCTTCGACTGATCGGGGTACAATCCCAGTTCGATACCGCCTTCCATGGCTGCCCGTATGTATCTGAAAGCGTAAGCTATTCCGCAGGATGCCAGCGATGTTGCTGCCGGTATAAGGTTTTCTTTAATAAGTTCTACTTTGCCCAGTTCGCGGAATATTTGCAGAACAATATCAACCTGTTCGGGGCTGGCGTTTACCGAAGTAACGAAAGTCATGCTTTGCTTGATGGCAATAGCCGTATTGGGCACCAGACGGAACAAGGGCGTTTTTTCATGCACCCATTCCTGCAAGTGCGCCAACGGAATGCCTGCGGCTATCGAAATAACGATTTGTTCAGGGCTCAGGTCTTTTTTTATCGACTCCAGAACCTCTTGCGCCAACCAGGGTTTAACCGCAACAAGCACAATGCCGGAAGTTTTTACCGAACTGTAATCGTTCACCACAGCCTGAATATCCTGATTGATGGTTTTTATCCGGTCGATTGTCAACTTGTTTAAATCAACCACGTGAATATCTTTTGCCGAAAAACTGCTGCTGGTCGCCAGTCCGAGCGCAATGGCCGAACCCATGTTTCCGCCGCCTATAATTGTTATTTTCATATTTTTTTTTGTTCTATTTGTTTTATCAGGCAACAAAGATATTATTTTTTGCCTTTAATTGGATAAAAGAAAGTAAATTCACACGTAATTTAGGTATTGACAGCTTGTTTCCACCACGAAAAATTGTCTGAAATAATAATTTCGTCCTTTACCAAATGATGCGTTGTTTTCATTGGAATTGTTTTATAGAGAAGATTATATTTATCGGCCAGTTGGCGTATTTCGGGAGTGTTGTCATAAGTAAGCATAAATCGGCCTTTTAGCTTGGCTGTCAAGGCAAAAAGATGTTCGTGGTCTATTTCGGAATAAGTATAAAGCCTTTTACCTGCAACAGTATAAGGTGGGTCGATAAAAAAATAGGTATTTTCGTTATTTAGGTTTTGCTCCAGAATTTCAAACGCATCTCCCCTTATAAAGTGAATCTTTTCCTTAATCGAACCAATTGCAATAATCCGGTCATGTAATGTTTTAGGGTACCAGCGGGAAGAAATACCTTTTCCTTTTTCTCCATTTTTTATCATACCTGAACCTTTTGCAAGAATACCACCGTGAAAAATTCTATTTCTAAGAATCGTGCAAAAGGCAATGTCGGCCAATTGCTTTTCGGGCTTATTCAATTCGTTTTGTACATTATCAATGGTTAAGTCATACGATCTTATTTTATCGGCAAGCCATTGATTTTTACCGTTTAAGATAACTTCCCAAACGGCAGCAATTTCTTCGTCCTTTTCAACCATTGTAATATGATTGGCTAATTTTTCAAACGCTGCCGAAAGGCTTACAATACCACCACCGGCAAAAGGCTCTATTAATTCCACTATCGGTTTGTTTTCTTGTTTGAGCCATTGTCGAACGGTAGGAATAAGCCATGTTTTTCCACCGGGATAACGGAATGGGCTTCGTTGTGGCACAGAGGCAACATTAGTAACCGTAGTTCCTACATATTCTTCACTGAACAGATTCATTTGGCGATTCATTCTACAACTATATTTTCAAAGTTATTGATGTTTGAAATATCCGAACGTTTGTTATCTAATTTCTTTTGTAGTAGTTGCGTGAAATCATTTATAGAACCTGCCTCAAACTTGGCAATTTGTTCCAATGCGATGGCAAATTTTGTGTATATGATTTTCTTTAATTTTAATTCTAACCTTTTTTCTTCTTCAACAGGCTCTAAATCGTAGAGAAAAAATGCGAAGTCCGCATCGTCTTTCTCAACTTCGGGAAGCGGTGGCAATGTGTTGTAAAATGCTGTTTGCAAAGCAACTGCTTGTTTTTTATTCCATTGATTTAAGATTGAACCTTTGGCAATAATCTGAGGAATTAATCTTTTTCTTGACGATGAAAGATAGTCCGGTTTTGGATATTTGAATGCTTGCGTCCAGTTAAACTCCGATACCGGATTTTCTAAATATGCAGTAAAAGGGCCTGTCAGATTTCCCGAAATGTAAACCGCCTGAACCTCCAGCGAACCAAAATCAAGCACTCTTCCCTTGGAATCGTAAGATACTAAAATATAATCAATGTTTCCGGCTGATTTCCCTGATTTGTCTTTTAATTTTATCTCTCCAACGTGTGTCCAGGTCGTTTTACCCTCAAAAATGAAAGCTGCCGCATCGCTCATTATCTTCCAGTCTTCACGAAATCTGATCGGACAAATAATTACAGGTCGATTCTTATGGTTCAGGCTACATACACCCAACGGGTTTTCTATACTGTTTTTGGTACAGTTTGAAACAATATTGTTGAATGGACAAAGTTTGTTTTCACGATAACGCACCGCTCTTTCCGATAGATTATCAATGGGAAATCCAAATACCTCAGATAAGGGTTGATTTTTACTATTTGCATCCATGTTTGCAAAAATAGTAAATATAATCGTTATTTTCATGTTTCGTTTCCTGTTATTATTTCAAATCTCACACCAATTTAATCACAATAATTACTTTTCTATGGTTTCTTTCTTATATTTGTACCCTGAATAAACGATCCTTAAAAAAAACATTTTTATGAAAGCTAATAAACAACTACTTCTTATGGTTGCCGGTTTCGTTACAGGCATGGCAATAATGCCGGTAGCCTTGAACGGGCAGGTAAAATCGACAGATGCAACTCCCAAAGTGGCCATTATTGTGGCCGGACAAAGCAATGCCGAAGGGCGTGTGCCTTATACTGAGTTTCCAACAAGCTATGTTGATGAACAGGGACAAACGGTTAATTATCTGACAAATGGAGAGATTCCGAATACCAAGTATTCAAACAAAAATGCCGCCGCCACTTTTAATACATGGAAACTTGGAACGGCAAACTGGGCATTTGATGCCATTGTTCTCAGTCGATTGCAACATCTTTTGAACGATGTGGTGTATGAAATTAAATGGACGCAGGGCGGAAGCGCCATTTCGCCGAAGGGCGCCGATACAGGCGGATTTTGGACTTCTCATTTCGATGAAATTCCAACCGGAAAAAACACCTATGTCAAAAGCTTTGTAACAAACGTAAATACGGCGATAGAAAAAAATCAGGGAGTATTCGACATCAAGGCGTTTTTGTGGCACCAGGGCGAAGGCGATTACCAGGCTGTGGCAAGCGCTGATTATTATGTCAACTTCCGCGACCTTATTGCATACGTGCGCACATCGGTCGGGAAGCCTGATCTGCCGGTCATATTTGGTACCATTTCGCACAAGTCAACTCAATACTCGGCTGTGGTGGAAGCCGCACAAAAGAAAATTGCTGCTGAGGATGACAATATATATCTGATTGATATGCAGGACGCTCTGCTTTTAGACCCCTATCATTTTAATGCCGTATATGCCGAACGTTTAGGAAAGGATGCATACGAAATTATCAGGGATAAAATACTTTCGTCCAATAATGTAGAAAGCGTCGCAGCCGACAAGGCAAGCGTATCGGTTTACCCCAATCCGGTGAAGCAGTATTTGTATATCGACTCAACGGTTCAGGTTAATAAAGTTGAGATATACAGCGAAGCAGGCGGATTGCTTCTTGCCGATGCGGAATTTGCCGGAAAAACCGATGTCTCCAAGTTGCAGGATGGGGTGTATTTAGCCCGTATTTATACCGATAATGCGGTTGTTATCCGGAAAATAATTGTCAGAAAGTAAATTTTGAATAGGGTAAACCTGAAAAATTTTACTGTTTATGCCTTTCGGTAAAGTTGCTGATATGAGCAGGAGATTCCTCCCTTTGGTCGGAATGACTGTCTCCTTTTTGGGAGAGAGGAGTAGGAAGCGGCGGCGAAGCCGCCGCTTCCTCATCCCTTAAACCACTAACAGGCGAGTCATTCCGACCAAAGGGAGGAATCTTATCCGTAACAGTAGTACTAAAATTTTTCATGTGTTTTCCTTGATTTTTTGAACTAATTATTTGCTTTTTTTTGATTTATGTTGTACTTTTGCAGGGTATTAAAACAAAAACAACAAACAATGGCATCTTTTACTTCTATTATTAGCATTATTCTTCTCCTCTGGCAGTCTGTTGGAGTGAGTGGCATTGTGCGGTAAAAGACAAACATGGACAATATAGCAAAAGCCTTTCTCACTCGTATGGGAAAGGTTTTTTTATGATTACGCGAGACAAAATAAAAAAAGAAAAAAATATGGATAAGTTATTTATTTTTGATACGACATTAAGAGACGGGGAACAGGTTCCCGGATGTCAGTTGAATACAGTTGAAAAAATTGAAGTGGCGAAAGCTTTGGAAGCTTTGGGCGTTGATGTAATAGAAGCCGGATTTCCTGTTTCCAGTCCGGGCGATTTCAATTCGGTGGTCGAAATATCCAAAGCGGTTACATGGCCAACAATATGCGCTTTGACACGCGCTGTTGAAAAAGATATAGAAGTGGCGGCAGAAGCCCTTAAATATGCCAAGAATAAGCGTATCCACACAGGGATAGGGACTTCGGAATACCACATCAGGCATAAATTCAATTCAACTCAGGATGAGATTGTTGAACGTGCGGCGGCGGCGGTTAAATATGCCAAAAGGTTTGTAGAAGATATTGAATTCTATGCCGAAGATGCCGGACGAACCGATAACGCTTACCTGGCGCGTGTGGTTCAGGCAGTGATAAATGCCGGAGCAACAGTAGTGAATATTCCCGATACCACCGGTTATTGTTTGCCAACCGAATACGGCGCAAAAATCAAGTACCTGATTGACCATGTTGATATGAAAAATGCCATTCTTTCGACACATTGTCATCAGGATTTGGGGATGGCCACAGCCAACTCGGTGATGGGTGTGCTGAATGGCGCCCGTCAGGTGGAAGTAACGATAAATGGGATAGGAGAACGCGCCGGAAATACCTCCCTGGAAGAGGTGGTTATGGCAATCAAGAGCCACAAAGAGTTGGAGATTGAAACCAATATAAACACAACAAAAATATATCCCATGAGCCGGATGATTTCCAGCTTAATGAATATGCCCGTGCAGCCCAATAAAGCTATTGTAGGCCGAAATGCCTTTGCCCACTCTTCGGGGATTCATCAGGACGGGGTGTTGAAAAATCTTTCGACTTACGAAATTATCGACCCCAAAGATGTGGGAATTGATGATAACGCCATTGTGTTGACCGCCCGCAGCGGACGCGCCGCCCTGAAAAACAGGTTGAGCATTTTGGGTATAGAAGTGGATGGTGAAAAACTGAACGACATCTATCAGCAATTTCTGGATCTTGCCGACAAAAAGAAAGACATCAACGACGAAGACCTGTTGATTTTGGCCGGAAAAGAAACAGATGGAATACACCGGATAAAACTCGACTACTTGCAAGTGATTTCGGGCGTAGGCGTGAAGTGTGTCGCCAACGTGGGCTTGGATATTGCAGGCGAAAAATTTGAGGCATCCTCTTCGGGTAATGGCCCTGTGGATGCGGCTATAAAGGCTGTGAAACAAATTATCCACCGTCAGATGGTGATTCAGGAATTTTTGATACAGGCCATCAATAAAGGGAGCGATGATGTGGGGAAGGTACACATGCAAGTTAGTTACAACGGTGTGAACTACTATGGCTTTTCGGCCAACACCGATATTGTTGCCGCGTCAGTAGAAGCGTTTATCAATGCAATCAATAAATTTGTGATATAATTCAGCTACAATAAATGGAGCCCAAAAAATACGAATATATTGACAGTTTAAGAGGTATAGCCATCATGCTGGTAGTTATGGTGCATGTTGGCTACAACGTTTTCCCTCCCAGATTTATCAATAAGATTGTAGAGAATGGGCAACTGGGCGTGCAATTGTTTTTTATTGTAAGCGCTTTTACCTTGGTCATGTCGTATCAGAACAGGTTGAATGAGAAAAACAGGACAACAAACTTTTTTATCCGCCGTTTTTTCCGAATTGCCCCCATGTATCACTTGGCTATTCTTTTCGTAACGGTCGATATTCTATTGGGATGGAATATATACAATCCACGTTTGGAGGAGATTGATGTTGTTGAGCTGTTGACAAATATTTCTTTTACAAATGGCTTTGTCCCTGCGTACATCAACCGGTATGTGCCCGGCGGTTGGTCGATTGCCGTAGAGTTTAGCTTCTATTTGCTATTGCCGCTGTTGTGCCTGAAAATCAGGAATCTAAATTCGAGTGTCGTATTCGTTATAGTTTCGCTTTTGTTATCAACGGCATTCAACAGGATATTGGTAAAAACGCTGTTTGTTGACGATCCAACATACTTCGTCTATCACAATATTACCTCGCAACTTCCTGTGTTTGCGTTGGGCATATTTGCTTATTGGGCGCTGTATGATAAAAACCGGGAAGTGAAACCGGCAACGATTTTGATGCTGGCTGCAACAATTTTGCTATTTTGCTACTTTGTTGTACCCTATCATTTTTTGTATAGCCTGTTTTTTGCATTTCTATTAATAGCGCTGGCTAAACGAAATTATAAATTGTTATCGAACAGGCTGTTGGCGAATATAGGCAAGCTGAGTTTCAGCATGTATCTGGTGCATTTTGTGTTTGTCAACTTGTATGATTTCAGCGTCCTTCAAAATTCCATGCTACCGGAATTGGCTGTTGTGGCAATTAATTTTGCGATTGAATATATTGCTGTTTGGATAGCCACATTTTTGCTCGCTCAACTTACATACCGTTTTATAGAAGTTCCCGGACAAAATTGGGGTAGAAAAATAATTAAAAACTTAGAATTAAAATATCAATCAATAAACTAACTATAATAGTAATGAAAACATTATTCGACAAAATTTGGGATGCTCACATTGTATCAAAAGTGGAAGGCGGCCCTACACAGTTGTATATCGACAGGCAGTTCTGTCATGAAGTAACAAGCCCACAGGCTTTCAATGGTCTGAGGGCAAGAGGATTGAAGGTGCTGCGTCCCGAACAAACCACCTTGACGGCAGACCACAACACCCCGACAATCAATCAGGATCAACCGGTAAAAGACCCGGTTTCTAAAAATCAGCTGGATACCTTGTCCAGGAATGCGCAGGAGTTTGGCCTGACATTGTATGCTCTCGGAAATAAAAAGAACGGAGTGGTACACATTGTTGGCCCCGAAAACGGTTACACCCAGCCGGGTATGACCATTGTCTGCGGCGATAGCCATACCTCCACCCACGGCGCTTTTGGCTCGGTGGCATTCGGTATTGGCACATCGGAAGTAGAAATGGCGCTGGCCACTCAATGTGTGTTGCAAAGCCGCCCCAAAACCATGCGTATCACCTTCAACGGTAAATTGGGCAAAAGTGTAACGGCCAAGGATTTGGCGCTGTATATGATTTCGAAATTGACTACGGGAGGCGCTACCGGCTATTTTGTTGAGTATGCCGGGGAGGCTGTTCGCGCCATGTCGATGGAAGAACGCATGACCCTGTGCAACCTGAGTATAGAAATGGGCGCGCGCGGTGGTTTGATAGCTCCCGACGAAACAACTTTTGCCTACGTAAAAGGCCGTGAATTTGCGCCGAAAGCCGAAAAATGGGACAAAGCCCTGGCCTATTGGAAAACCCTGAAAACAGACGAAGGAGCAACATTCGACAAAGAACTGGCATTTGATGCGGCGGACATACAGCCAATGATTACCTACGGTACCAATCCGGGTATGGGAATGGCGGTAAACGGCGCTATCCCCACGCTGGACGAAATAGATGAAGCCGGACGTATTTCGTTCCGCAAATCAATGGATTACATGGGATTTGAACCGGGCGAAAAACTGGAAGGAAAACCGATTGATTACGTATTTTTGGGCAGTTGTACCAATGGCCGCATCGAAGATTTCCGTGCATTTACCAATTTTGTGAAAGGCAAGAAAAAAGCCGGTAATGTGATTGCATGGCTTGTTCCGGGCAGTTGGATGGTAGAACAGCAAATCCGCGAAGAAGGCTTGTACGATATACTGAAAGCCGCCGGTTTTGAATTGCGTCAGCCGGGTTGCTCGGCCTGTTTGGCAATGAACGACGACAAAGTTCCCGCCGGAAAATACGCCGTATCAACATCCAACCGCAACTTTGAAGGTCGCCAAGGACCGGGAGCCCGCACCATATTGGCCGGCCCGCTGGTTGCAGCAGCGGCAGCCATTACGGGACGAATTACCGATCCACGCAAGTAATTTTTGAACGCTAATTTCGCAGATTGCGCAAATTAAACGCGAATTATGAATGAATTTGAGAAAGTAGAAAAACTCATAAAGGTATATCATAATGGACGTGTTGTTGGCGATTATCGTGCGGATTTAGTGATCGAAAATTGTATTATTTTGGAATTAAAAGCTTGTGAAGAATTAAATTCTGCACATGAAACTCAATTATTAAACTATCTGAAAGCCACCGATATTGAAGTAGGATATGTTTTGAATTTCGGTAAAAGTGCAAAATTTAGCCGTAAAGTGTATTCCAATAAAAGAAAAAAGTCATTAATTAAACTATAAAAAAAAATTGCGTTTAATTTGCGTAATCTGCGAAATTAGCGTTCTAAATAAAGAAAGAAAAATGGAAAAATTTCAAACATTAACATCAACATACGTTCCTCTGCCTATCGAGAACGTTGATACAGACCAGATTATACCTGCTCGTTTTTTGAAAGCGACAGACAAAGAAGGCTTTGGCGATAATCTGTTTGCCGATTGGCGCTACGATAAAGAAGGAAAGCCAAAAGCCGGTTTCGTGCTGAATAACCCCATATACAGCGGACAGATTCTTGTTGCGGGGAAAAACTTCGGTAGCGGTTCCAGCCGCGAACATGCCGCATGGGCTGTTGCGGGATACGGATTCAGAGCAGTAGTATCGAGCTTTTTTGCCGATATTTTCAAAAACAATGCGCTGAATAATGGCATCCTGCCCGTAGTGGTAAGTCCCGGATTCCTGTCGGGAATATTCGAGAGCATCAACAAAAACCCGAAAGCTACGTTGACAATCAATCTCGAAAAGCAAACCATTACAAATGATGCCACCGGAAAATCGGAATCGTTTGAAATAAATGCCTACAAAAAGGAATGCCTCCTGAAAGGATTGGACGACATCGACTACCTGCTTTCAAAAAAAGATTTAATAGAAGCGTACGAAGCAGCAAGGATGTGCTGATGTATTGATATGCTGATGTGCTAATTATTTTTATTATTTAATGATCTTATAATTATGAAAACAGGAAACTTAATCGTAGATTTATCTTTTGAACTTGCTTTGAGAATTATTCCATTTTGTGAAACTCTTGAAGAGAAAAGAAAATTTGTTATTGCTAATCAGTTATTAAAAAGCGGCGCTTCTATTGGCGCAAATGTTAGAGAAGCACAACACTGTGAAAGTAAAGCCGACTTTGTTCACAAGCTAAAAATAGCATCAAAAGAAGCAGATGAAACAGTATATTGGCTCTCATTGTGCAAATTTTCAGAAACTTATCCTTTTGAACCAGCGCTGCTTGATGAAGTTCTATCAGTTCAAAAAGTTTTGTCAAAAATTATCAGTTCAAGTAAAGGCAATGGAACAAATACAAAATAGTAATCGGTATCAGCACATTAGCACATCAGCACATCAGCACATCGAAATAATGGATACAACCTTGCGGGATGGGGAGCAGACCTCTGGAGTTTCGTTCTCCCCGCAAGAAAAATTGAGTATAGCGCACTTGTTATTGGCCGATTTAGGGGTCAATCGCATCGAAATTGCATCGGCTCGTGTTTCGGAAGGAGAGTTTGCCGCGGTGAAGAAGATTGCCGATTGGGCAAAATCTGCCGGATATATCGACAGGCTCGAAGTGTTGGGATTTGTGGATAAAGGCGCCTCGCTCAAGTGGATACAAAATGTTGGTTGTAAGACTATTAACCTGTTGACAAAAGGCTCCTACAAGCACGTAACCGAACAGTTGAAAAAAACTGCCGAACAACATGTGCAGGACATCCGCCACGAAGTGGAACTGGCTACCTCAATGGGCATTGATGTAAACATTTATCTGGAAGATTGGTCGAATGGCATGATAAATTCGGAGGACTACGTGTATTATGTGGTCGATAGCCTGAAAGACCTTCCCATAAAACGGTTTATGTTGCCCGATACACTCGGTATATTGAACCCTCACACCACATGGAGGTGTTGCCGCCGGATGAAAAACCGTTACCCCGATCTGCATTTCGATTTTCACGCCCACAACGATTACGACCTGGCGGTGGCCAACGTAATGGTGGCCGTAGAAGTGGGAATGCAGGGCGTACACGTAACGATGAATGGCTTGGGCGAACGGGCGGGGAATGCTTCACTGTCGAGTGTAGTAGCGGTTCTTCACGATCACCTGAAGATGGAAACCACCATCAGGGAAGACCAGATTAACAAAGTCAGCCGCGTGGTAGAAACCTATTCGGGCCTGACCATTGCCGCCAATCAGCCCATTATCGGTGAAAATGTATTTACGCAGTGCGCCGGAATACATGCTGATGGCGATAACAAAAATAATTTGTATCACAACGATTTACAACCCGACCGGTTTGGGCGCATCCGCGAATATGCACTCGGCAAACTTTCGGGGAAAGCCAATATCCGAAAAAACATCGAGGCGCTTGGTATAGCTTTGGACGAAGAGGAAATGACAAAAGTTACCAATCGTGTGATAGAATTGGGCGACAAGAAAGAAATTATTACCCAGGACGATTTAACCTACATTATTTCGGACGTATTGAAGCATAACAGCAAGGAAAAGAAAATAAAAATTACTACTTTTGCCTTTATGTTGACAAAAGGCTTGCGGCCTACGGCTACGGTACGGATAGAAATAAACGGCGAGGAGTACGAAGAAACGGCTCCCGGAGACGGGCAGTATCATGCATTCTCGAAAGCCCTTTATAAAATATACCGAACGCTGAATAAGCCAAGGCCTAAGTTGTTGAACTACGCCGTATTTATTCCACCGGGCGGACGGACAGACGCGCTGGTACAAACAGTTATCACCTGGGAATTTAACGGAAAAGAGTTTCGCACGCGCGGCCTGGATGCCGACCAAACCGAAGCAGCCGTAAAAGCAACAGAAAAAATGCTCAATATTATAGAAGAGATGTAATTTACTCTAATGAGAATAATGAGAATAATATGCCAATGTGAATAATGTGCCAATAGCGCAAAGCTACGATAAACTGACTGTCATTGCGGGCGCCGACCCGCAATCTCCTAAGCACATTATTCTCATTATTCATATTATTCACATTGGCACGTTAATAAAATTTATTTATTATGGAACTATTAAAAAGAAAAGCTCGCATAATGTTAGTTATGCTGTTTGTGGCCGGTAGCATCAGTGCACAGACCGGAACCACCACGCCTCCGCCCGTATTGCCGGACGACCCAATTGTGTATGTTGGATTTGGCGCCGGACTTGATTACGGCGGATTGGGAGCTAAGATTGAGTATTTTCCAATTAAGTATCTCAGCGTTTTTGGTGGATTAGGCTTTAATATGGCGCTTGTGGGGTGGAATGTCGGACTTGGTTGTTTACCGCTGCCCAACAAAAAAGTTTCACCCAAACTAACAGCTATGTATGGTTATAACGGTGTTTTGGCGAGGGGAGAAGGCATTTTAGACAGTAATGTTGAAAAAATTTCGCGCGGAATAACAGTAGGAATGGGTATAAGTATTCGTGTCGGTCGTGGAGGGAACCGGCTTGACATGAGTTTGCTGGTACCTTTCCGGTCGAGTGAGTTTATGGACAAATACCACGAATGGGAAAACAACTCAAGCATGAAAGTAAGTCAACTGCTTCCGGTTGCTTTTTCCATCGGCTATAACTTTAACTAAATGGGGGAAGCTGTCGCAATTGAAGCAGAGCCTAAATTGTTCTTAGCCAATCTACTAATAATCAAATAAGAAAATCGTAATTAATAAAAATATGAAATTAAACATTGCAGTACTTCCGGGAGACGGAATTGGTCCCGAAATTGTGGGACAAGCATTAAGGGTAACAGAAGCTGTGTGCGAAAAATTCGGACACGAATTGAAGTATGAATACGCCTTGGTAGGCGCTTGTGCCATCGACCAAGCGGGAAATCCGTATCCCGATGCAACACACGAATTGTGTATGAAATCGGATGCCGTTTTGTTTGGCGCTATCGGCGACCCCAAATACGATAACAACCCATCGGCAAAAGTGCGCCCCGAACAGGGATTGCTGGCCATGCGCAAAAAACTGGGCTTGTACGCCAACCTGCGTCCGGTAACAGCTTTCCCGTCGTTGATACATAAATCGCCCTTGCGCGCCGATTTGGTGGAAGGCGCCGATTTTATGTGCGTGCGCGAACTGACCGGCGGCTTGTACTTCGGTCGGCCACAAGGCAGGAGCGAGGATGGCAACACGGCCTACGACACCTGCGTTTATACCCGCGAGGAAGTAGAACGCATCGTGCGTCTGTCGTACAAATTTGCTCAACAAAGGCGTAAAAAACTGACCATTGTGGACAAGGCAAACGTATTGTGCACATCGCGCCTTTGGAGGCAGGTTTCGCAGGAAATAGAAAAGGATTATCCCGATGTGGAAACCGAATACATGTTTGTGGATAATGCCGCCATGCAAATTATTCAATGGCCGAAACGTTTCGATGTATTGGTTACCGAAAACCTTTTCGGCGATATTCTCACCGATGAAGCTTCGGTTATTACCGGTTCGCTGGGTATGTTGCCTTCGGCCTCGATAGGTATTCACACTTCGGTATTTGAACCTATCCATGGTTCGTATCCTCAGGCGGCAGGCAAAAATATAGCCAATCCTCTGGCAACCATTCTTTCGGTGGCAATGATGTTTGAGTATGCCTTTGAATCGAAAGCCGAAGGCGCCATTATCCGCAAAGCCGTAGATGCCTCCATGGCCAAAGGCATTGTTACCGAAGACATTGCCCTGGGTGGCAAAGCCTACTCAACATCGGATGTAGGAGACTGGATTGTGGATTATATTAATAATCTTAAATAAGTACCAATTATGACACAAAAATTTCTATTGACAATTCTTTTTCTCTGTTCGTTTTCGCTCCTCAGTTTTGCTCAAGTGGCTGAAGCAGATAACGATTTGGGAGTAAAAGTGAAATTCGATTTCGGCTCATTCAAAACAGCCGGATCAACGCTAAAAAGCGGAAAGCCGTTAAAAATCAGTATTCCTCTCGGAGATGGAACATCCAAGGTCTTCAATCTGACGGAAAATTCCTTGGCGAAACATTTAGATTTCATCAAAACATACGATGGCGTTTCGGAAGATGGAAAATCTAAGCTGAAAATTTCGGTTTTCGGTGATAAAGTAGAAGCCATGTTGTCTCAACCCGGCAAAGGATACTCTGTTTTTGAACCCGAAAATATACCGGAGGAAATCTATCGCTTCTACAATTTATCCGAAATTCCGGCTTCGTCGATGCAATGCGGTGCAGATGAAAACCTTTTTGAGGAAATAAAAACGGAGTTGTCAAAAATCAGAGCGGCAAAAAGCCTCTCTACTTTCCCTATTGGCGACCAGCTTCGGATTTTCAGAATGGCTGCGGCAGCCACCGGCGAAATGTATTCCTATTATAGCTCAAAGGATGCTGTTGTTGCACAAATTGTTTCCATCATCAATGCAACCAACCTGATTTACGAGCAGGAACTTGCAATCAGTTTTTCGTTAATAGAAAAAACGACAAATGGCACGCTTATTTTTACCGATCCAACCTCCGACCCATTTACTCCCGGTCTGGATTCTGCCAGCGCGTCGGCTTCGCAAACCGGTTTTACAGCCATGAATGGAAGCGGTATTTTACCATACGGCAACTATGATGTTGGACACACATTCAGTACATTAGCGCCATTGGCTGGAGGCTACAGCTCGAGGGGACAAGCTGGCCCTACACCATGTAATAACAATAACAAAGCCAACGGATGGACAGAATGGACTGAAGGAGCGGCATTGGGACTTATCGTATCTATTTTTGCACACGAAACCGGACACCAATTCAGCGCATGGCATACCTACAATGCAACAGGTGGCTCAAGCGGCAGTCCTACTTTCTGTACGAACGGATGGAGCAGTACACATGCCACCGAACCGGGCGCCGGAAGCACGCTGATGGGGTATCACAATAACTGTACAACTCCTACAAATCAAACATTGACAGGAAATAACCATTTGTCTTATTTTCATGCCACCAGCATTGAAGCCATCAACGATTTTCTGAATGGTACCGGTGGTTGTTTTACTACTCTTATTACCGGAAACACTCCGCCTACAGCTAATGCAGGTGTAGATATTACCATACCCAAAGGCACGCCGTTTTGGTTGAAAGGTGTAGCTACCGATGCCAACGGCGACGAATTGACATACACTTGGGATGAAGTGGACGCGGCTACCCTCAACGATCAGGGCGCTTTAGGCAGTAACATAAATGGTAATGGAGGCTATCCTGCCGTGAACAGTACGACTGCCCCCTTGTTCCGAAGCGAACAGGCATCGGTTACCGACCGTACTTTCCCAAAAATGACATTTGTATTGAACAACCAAAACAATCCCGACGACCTGGAAGGAGAAGATTTGCCCCAAGTAGCCCGGGATATGAAGTTCAGGTTTGTGGTGAGAGACAATCAGGCAGGTGTCAACATGGATGAAATAACTGTGCATGTAAGCGCTGCCGGTCCACTTCGGGTTACTGCACCGAACACGGCCATAACTGCGAGCGCCAGCAGCACAACCACTGTAACATGGGACATGAACTCGACCAATTCGTTGAGCGCGAATGTAAGCATCTTGTTGTCGATAGATGGCGGGGGCGCTTTCCCCTACGTGTTGGCACAGGATACGCCTAACGACGGTTCGCAACTCGTTACTATCCCCAATGTACCCGGTACAACTCAGGCAAGAATAAAAGTAGTGGCCGAATTGAACGATTATGCCGAATTTTTTGATGTATCGGATGCTAATTTCACTATTACATCCTCTTGCCAATCATACAGTAGCGCGCCTTGTTTCCCTGCCGATGTGGTAACAGAGCTTGGAGATGCTTCTTTGAATTTGGGATTGAGCGCGGTGAATCCGAGTACTGTAATCACCTCCCTTACAATAACACCCGGATCATCGAAGCTATTAGTTGCCAGAAATGACGCTGTATCTCCATCTGCAGGGATAAATTTTGGCGCATATAATTCAGATACTTATAAATTCAGAGTTTCAAAGAGTGGGTTATATACCTTTACACGTTCGGGAGGTTGTTATGCAAGTATTTATACTTCAGCAACTCCTAGTGTTTCAAGCTTCCTTCAGTCATGCATATATACTCCTAATAATGGTACTAATTTTTATGTAATAGGTTCTGCTTCTGTAGAGTTGAATGAATGTACCGATTATTATCTGATTGGATACAATGCAGCAGGTACAGTAGGTATTAGTGGCGCAGGCGATGTATATACCGAATCAACCGCTCCGGAAGGTACCAGTTACGCCTACATTGCCGTTAGCAAATCGGATAACCTGATAAAAGCCGCAAGCGCTACCGGCGATTTCCGCAGTTTGCCGGACGGCAGTTATTTGGCGTACGGAATATCGTATCCTTCTACTGCAACTTTGACAAGTTTTGTTGGGCAAAGCCTGGCGGCAGTGCGAGCATCTGCTTGTGTAGTCAGCAGCCAAAAAACCATGAATATTCAGGTTGGAACAAGTACAAATATCGTTAGCGAAACAGTATCAGCCATTAAATTGTTGCCCAATCCGGCAGCAACCGAGTTTCAGATTCAGTCCGATTCGGAGATAAGCAAAATTGAAATTTATGATACCAAAGCTCAGTTGGCGCTGTCTCAATCGGATAATATCAGTAAAACAGTCCGCATCAATCATTTGTCGCCGGGCGTTTATGTAGTGAAGGTCTATGACTCAAAAGGCCAAGCATATACCGAAAGACTGATTAAACAGTAACAATGTATGGGGTGGCGCTTTACAAGGGGCTGTCTCAAAAGGCTGTCATCCCGTGCTTGACACGGGATCTCCTGAGTAAATGTGCAATGATTGTCAGGAGATTGCGGGTCGGAGCCCGCAATTGGAGCGGAGCGTAAATCGGCCTGAGCCAATGACAAGCAGGGTTTAAACACAGGGGTTAATTGGTGGACTAAAGCCTCCCCTACGGGGAGGTTGGAGGGGCTGCTACGCTCATTTCGCATATCTTGCAATCAAAATCCAGTTTGAGGCGTGTTTTGTTGTAGAGCAAAAACAGGGGTTCGCGGTATGTAAATGCCTGCTTATTTTCCTTGGGGCACCAACCCATGGAATATTTTATGCAATGCCGCGTAAACATTAGGGGGACAGCTGTTTGAGGCTGTTTTTCAAAAGCGTCCTGCGTAACAACCGATTGGTGTTGGAGATAAAATTGCCGGCTTTTTTCGTTCATCACATTTCCCAGGTAGCTAATTTGTTTGGCAGGAAAAGCATGGGTTGTTTGTTGCCATTGAGCCGTTTGTTGAGAATAATATAAGGCTCTGACCTCTACAAACTTATCAATCAGTTGTCGCCGCCATTCCGAAAGTGCGGAGGCCGGAATAAACCAGTTTTGCAAAAACACAATGGCCAGGTTTTCGATTTCAAAAATGGTATTTCCTGTTTTGTTCAAGTTGTTTTTTATGTTCTCTGTCTGGTCTTTAAGCGCGAGCTCTTTGTTATATGTAAAATCCAAAGCGGCTTTGTTTCCGTCTTCGTCCTCCATTTCGAGTACAAAGCCCTGATCCGATTCCCTTAAAGTGATGTTTGCCGCTATTTTACGTTCAGCCGATTTCTTTCGCAATAATTTATCAAATTCGTGGTCGAAATTGCGGTAGATAAACCTTCCTTTCCGTATATTGAGGGTGTTTTCGGTAAAAAATACCTTCTCCCCTTCTACCCTGTTCACCCGTATTCCTTGTAGCTCCTTGTTATCGTTCAAGAAGCAAAGACCATCGCCGTTGTGCAGTTTTTTTGTGCCGGACAATACCAAGAACCGCTCGAACACCTCCTTGACTTTTCCAATAGCCTCTCCTATTGACTTCGGCGAATCCACCGACCAGATATTCTCTGCGCGTCCGTTATAGAAATAGTTGGTGTAGCCGCGGTTAAAACTTTTATGGATGTCCGGTTCAAAATAATAGCGGCATTTACCCAATGACGCCCGTTGATATTCGGGGCGATTCTCCAGTATTTTGTCCAGCTTCCGGCTGTAATGGGCCACTACATTTTTCACATACGGTACATCTTTCAGCCGTCCTTCTATCTTCAACGAACTTACGCCCGCATCCAGCAGTTCCTCCAAATGCTCCGAAAGATTCAAATCCTTCATCGAAAGCAGGTGCTTTTTTTCAACAATTACTTTTCCATCGCTATCGACAAGCGTATATGGCAACCGACAATATTGAGCGCAGGCTCCCCGGTTGGCGCTACGTTTCGACAGGGCTTCGCTCAGGTAACATTGCCCGCTGTAACAAACGCACAAGGCGCCATGAATAAAGGCCTCGAGGCGTGTAGTAACCTCCTTCGATACAGCTCTTATTTCGTCGATAGCCAGCTCGCGAGGCAAAACAATTTGCTTAAAACCGGCGGTCTCAAAGAATTTTATTTTTTCGACAGTTCTGTTATCGGCCTGCGTACTGGCATGAAGCGGGATGGGTGGCAAGTTGAGCATCGTAATGCCCATATCCTGAATAATCAGCGCATCGGCGCCCGCATGATAAAGTTCAGCTATCAGCCTCTCCGCATCAGGCAATTCATCATCCCGCAAAATGGTGTTCAGCGCAACATACACCCGCGCCCCGTATTGATGCGCATAAGTCGCCAACTCGCGAATATCGGCAATTGTGTTTCCGGCGGCGGCTCGCGCACTGAATTTTGGCGCGCCAATATACACAGCATCAGCGCCATGGTTAATTGCTTCGATACCACATTCCAGATTTTTGGCCGGAGCAAGCAGTTCTATTTTTCGGGCAGTTATCAAGAGAATCTATAATTTGAATTTCTACACGTAAAGATACAAAAGTAGAAGCAATCCGGTAGCTGTTTCCGGTATATTTTTTGTTTAGCAACATCTTTGCGGAATAGAGAAACAAGCTTCGCTGTTAGGCATTTGAGATTTTTTTTATAACTTTGTAGTATGATGTTAATAGATAAAAAATGGAAACAACCGCAAACACAAAAAAATCGGTAGCAAAAAAAGCAACTACCGGAGAAAAGAAAGATGCCTCCTCGACAAGGGACAGAATTAAACCACGGGGATTATGGGGAATTATGAAGGGTAAGATTCATTACGACAAAGATGCCGACATTTTTAATTTGGGACTATGACTAATTACCTGATTGATACGCATATTCTGATTTGGCTATTAGACAAGGACAGTAATTGTCTTAACGAAAATATCCGAGAAGATATCGACTATTTTCAGCATTCATATTATGTGAGTGTTGAGTCGTTGCGTGAAATCATAATTTTGCAATCGTTGAAGAAAATTACATTGGATTATTCGCTTGATAAAATTGTAACTATCCTGACAGAACGCCAAATAACGATTATTCCTGTGGAAGTCAATCATATAAATGAATTAGGGAAGTTACCAATACTTAAAATTAATGGGAAAAATCACGAAGACCCATTTGACCGGTTGTTAATAGCTCAAGCAATTGCCGAAAAATATACAATTATCAGCGCCGATGCCAAATTTCCTTTTTATCACGATTGTGGATTGAAATTATTAGTAAATGAATAATCCGAAAATGGACAATCAAACAAGATTTTTAGCTTACTGCATAGAGATATACAAAGAGGCAAAGGGCTTGACCGGCAAGGAAGTCTATACGCTTTTTGCAAAATATGGCGTACTGGACTATATTATAGACTGTTATGGTGCACTGCATACCACAGGCCCTCAATATACCATTGACGATATTGACAAATTTATCGCCGTTCGCAATCAATCCTAAGGCAACGAGCAACAATAAAAACAAAAAAAGCACATAACATCAAATGCTATGTGCTTTTCTTATATAACCGGCAAACTGTTTTTACAAACTATCGCCGAAGTCTTCTTTAAATTTGGCTATCAATTTTTCCGGCCAATCGCTTACCGGTTCCAATCCACCCATGAAGAAACGCAATACAGGTGGTTCGTAAACAAAGCGTAAACCTCCAATCAGGTGGCGGTTTTTGTTCAGCCACACCATACGGTCTTCTACATATTTAATCTGCGACAAGGTGAATACACGACGAGGAACGGCCAAACGTAACAACTCCATATCGGCATAGGTTTCGTTTCCGTATTCATCACGCTGATTAGATACCGATCCGCGTTCCATACCGCGAATACCCGATATAAGATAAAATGCTGCAGCCAATGCGCCAGCCGGATATTGAGTTTGCGGAATATGAGCGCATATTTCCATCGCATTTACGTGGCAGCCCAGTACCCCGGCAGGCGTTACAACAGGCACGCCTTTGCTTTGAAGGCCATTCACCAGATATTCAATGTATTGAGGGCTTTGGCTTATCATTGTTTCGTCAAGTGTTTCGTAAAGACCAACGGCAATGGCCTCTATTTCGCGAACCGACATACCACCATACGTCAGGAAGCCTTCGAAAAGTGGAATTAACGGCTCAAGTTCTTTAAATATACGCAGGTCATTTGTACAAATACCACCTCCGCGCGAAGAACTTAATTTACGCGCCGAGAAATAAACCAGGTCGGCCAATCCGGTCATCGTCAGGATAATTTCAGCCATTGAGGCATCTTTGAACTCAGGTTCGCGTTGTTTAACCAACCAAGCGTTTTCGCCCAATAAACTGGCGTCGAGTACAAGTTTAATCTTGTATTTTTCGGCAATAGCTTTTGCGCCACGCAGGTTTTCAACAGAGAACGGTTGTCCTCCAATCAAATTGGTAGAAGCCTCCATCCGGATGTACGGAATGTTTTCTACGCCATGCTTCTTTATACATTCTTCCAGTTTTTCCAGATTGATGTTTCCTTTGAAAGGATGCGCACTGTTTATCACATACGCTTCGTCGTACAACAATTCTTCTATACTGCCGCCATACTGGGTAATATGAGCCAAAGCAGTTGTAAAGTGGTAATTCATAGGCACAACACTACCTTTACGCACGTATGCGTTCGATATTACGTTTTCGGCGGCACGTCCCTGGTGAGCCGGAAGCAGGTATTTTTTCCCCAATACATCCTCTACGGCTTTTTGGAATCTTACAAAACTTTGCGATCCGGCATAAGCGTCGTCGGCTTGCATCATGGCGGCAAGTTGATTGTCGCTCATCGCATTGGTACCACTATCGGTAAGCATATCCAGAAATACATCTTTGGTATCCAACCTGAATGTGTTGAACCCGCCTTCTTTCAAAGCTTCTAATCTACGTTCGATGGGTACTAAAAACAATTTTTGTACAATGCGTACCTTGTGAAGTTCGAGTGGAACATTTTCTCCACTATAAAATTTAATTTCTTGTGATTTGTTTGACATGGCTAGATCTAGATATAAAGTTCTACTTTTATTTTAAAAACGTTCCGAAAGTATAAATAATAATTGGAATAAACAATAATATTGATAAAAAAATGTAGGAACCACTATTACGGATGAGATTCCTCCCTTTGGTCGGAATGACTCGCCTGTTAGTGGTTTAAGGGATGAGGAAGCGGCGGCGAAGCCGCCGCTTCCTCATCTCCTCTCCCCAAAAGGAGACCGTCATTCCGACCAAAGGGGGGAATCTCCTGCTCATACCAGCAACTTTACCGGAAGGCATAAGCAGTAAAATTTTTCATGGTTTGCCCTGATAAAATACCCTGTTTTTATCCCAAATGAAAGCCAATTTTTCAGTCTTTTGCCATTCTGACGGTGAGAGAGGAAGCAACGAATATTCCTTTTTCGCTCATCGCATGGTAAACAGCTTCGTTCAATTGTACGCTAAGAGCTGCATAGTCTTTATTCAATCCCCAGGCGCGTATGGTTATGTCTATATTCCCATTTTTCACGGCTGTAATACCTACAAACGGCTCTGGAGTTTTTAGCACGAGGGGCGTGGTTGTGAGTATATTCAGCAGGATTTTCTTCAACTCCCCGGCATCGTTTCCATAATTGACATTGAATGTAATGTCCACCCTTCGCGTTTTCTGGTCGGTGTTGTTTATGATACTGCCTGTGGACAATGGCCCGTTGGGCAAGTAAATGGTACGCCCGTCATTGGTTAACAAAACAGTGTATAAAATGCCGATTTCGGTTACATTTCCTTCTTGTCCCTGGGCTATTATGTAGTCCTTCAACTTGAAAGGCTTGTTCAGTAATATCATTACGCCTCCGGCAAAGTTCGACAGGTTGTCTTTCATTGCCATACCTACCGCCAAACCGGCAGCAGCCAAAAGCGCCGCAAAAGAAGTTGTATCAATACCCAGTATTCCGATTATGGATATAACCAGAATTACCTTCAATAAAGTGTTGGCCAGGCTATTTACGAAAGACGCAACAGCTCCATCGATATGCTTCCTTAGTAATATTCTCTTTACCAAATTCCGCAATAGCGAAATAACCCATGTACCAACAAAATAGACTACAATGGCGAGAATTATTCTTTCTCCAAGTATTATCGCCTCCGGAATAATCTTTCTTAACAACGAGTCAATAGTACTCGAATCAAATTCCAACAATATAGTATTCAACATAATTACGGTTATTTTTTAGTTAGTTAAATCGTACAAAAGTACTAAAAAGACCTGATACCCTGTAAAAGTTCAAAAGAAAAAATTAACTAAACGAGGCCAATCTTTCGACCGGCCTCGTTGCAAAATAAATGATAACTACACTAATTTACTACTTTATATATTCTATTGTTAACTTTAACAATATATATTCCTCTGTTATTCAGGTAAATAGCATCACTATCGGTATAAGCGCTATTTTTATACACCACTTTGCCGGTTATGTCGAATACCTGAACCGGAATACGGCTTTCGGGATTGGTAATACACAGCCTGCCCTCCTTCACAAACAGGCGTGTATCATCGGCCGTAATACCGGCAACGCCTTCGGAGATAGCCCTTGTCAGAATCAGATGGGTTAAGCCTACATTTTGGGCTTGCTTCTTGTATTCAATTTTCACCGCCCTGCTTTCGGGACGCAGCTGTATTTCGGGCGTATTGAAATAGGTATTGCCTGTTAGATTTGTGTTATCGAAATCGGCAATATTCGTTCCCCAAGACGAACCATTAACGCTTTCATATACATATATGTGGTTGTCATTTGTTCCCCAAGCATTATAGGGCTTCAAGGCAAACTGAAGAATATTCGCCGGTTCGTTGTAGTTCACAATCAGGTTTTTATTCGTTGACTTGAACGCCAATAAATTTCCGCTTTCGTAAAATTCGGTACTGTTTGTCTGGAAGCCTTCGGGCAATGTGGTATTCCATGGGCCCGGATAATAAATCAATACATCCATATCATCCGCCGGTTCTATCGGATCGACAGCCGGAGCCGATTGAGAATATTCGCCGGTCAGGGTTATATTCACAACTCCAATTTCGCTGCTGCTCAAGCTAAGTGTTGCCGTATGAGCGCCTTCTGCTTTGGGCGAATAGCTTACGGCCAGTTTATAACCATCCTTTGTCAGTCCGGGACTTACCGCATCCTGAACAATTTTAAACTGCTCAATGTCTCCGGCAGTCAATGCAACATCTACTGCTTGGGTCAGCAAGGCGCCCTTAACAAGTACATCCCGGGTAATAAACGCCTTTGTGCCATAATACACAATGGTATTGCTTGTTGGCGTTAATAATGCAGGCGATGTGGCTTTATTTGTAAGGGTGTAACTATCCGTTTTCTTGTTTCCCCATATATATTCTACCAGTTCGGGATAGTCGATAAAAGGATTCCGGTTGTATTGAATACTAAACGCTTCGTTGTTTCTATCTATTTCCTTTTGATTGACAGGGTCGTTCCGGTGCCACTCCAATAACATGTTAACCGCCCAGTCCTTAAAAACCGGATAAGTTTCGTTGTTCAACATGCTAACACCCTCGCTGCCCCAACGAGCGGCGTAATCTTCGTAGCCTGTTACCATGTAAAAATAGGTACGGGCAAAATCGCCTTTGTATTCATCGGCAGGTTCAAACGCCGTGCCGGTATATTCTCCGCCATAGGTGTTTTTGCCGAGCTTGACAAGGCCATTATCATAAGTGGCGCTGGTAACTACCCCAAGCGGATTGTTCGATTTTTTGCCGTTCGCTTCCGAATCGGAGGGGTAAAGATTCAGTATATCGCTATTTGCATCGCCGTACTGGTCGCCGCCCGTAACTTGCCACCAACTGCGAGGCATACAATGTTCGCGAGCCATATTGCTGCTATTGTAAGCCACCCGTTGTTCGTTGGAATACATGTCCCAATAATAACCTGCCGGATTCCAGTCTGTTCGCTTGTAATACACATCGCCCCAAAATTGAGCCGAAAAAGTATCGAAGCCCAGGGATATTGTGTTTCTCACAATTTTGTGCAAGGCCGTTTTCAATTCGCTATTGCTTTTAGCGTCAATCTGGTCGTAATAGCCCAAGGGAGCCTGAGCCAACAGTTGAAAACTAAAACAGGAGACAACAAAAAAGAGTAATTGTTTTTTCATGATAGTACTATTTTATTTTGATATTGAGTTATTATTATAACATCAGATTAAGCCGGAATGTTTATATTTGCAGGCAATTTTGAATAATGAGAATAATATGCCAATGTGAATAATGTGAATGGTTAGGAGATTGCGGGTCGGGGCCCGCAATGACAGCATCTTTTTTGACGCTTCGCGCCATTAATTTAATCACATTATTCACATTAGCATATTATTCACATTATTCACATTATTCACATTATTAAAAAACCATGCTATACTACATTATTATATTAATTCTGGTACTCGACTTTTCGCTCACCCAATACCTGGCTTACCGGAACCGGAAGCAAATGAGCCCTGTTATTCCCGAAAAGCTGAAGGGAATATACGATGAAAGCGAATATGCCCGCCAACAAGCCTACCAGAAAGAAAACAGCCGTTTCGGATTATATGCGGGCTTGTTTTCGTTTGCCGTTATTTTAGCCGTGTTCATCTTTCGGCTCTTTGGCTGGTTGGATGGAACGCTGAGAGAAGATATTCGCCACCCGATTTTGCTGACGCTGGCATTTTTGGGTATTATTTACGTGGCAAACGAAATAATCACCCTTCCTTTTTCTTACTACGAAACCTTTGTTATAGAAGAAAAATTCGGATTCAATAAATCCACGCCTAAGCTGTTTTGCTTCGACCAGCTGAAAGGCTTGCTGCTAGGCATGGTAATCGGTGGCGGAGTTCTGGCCTCAATTGTCTGGTTGTTTGGCAATATTGGGGCATATTGGTGGTTGTACGCCTGGGGATGCATCACCCTGTTTTCGTTGTTGATGACATTTTTCTACTCCGATGTTATCGTACCCCTCTTCAACAAACAAACACCCTTGGAAGCCGGCGAACTGAGGGAGGAAATAGAAAGCTTTGCCCGCAAAACAGGATTTAATTTAAAGAACATCTATGTGATGGATGCCTCCAAGAGGTCGGCCAAAGCCAATGCCTATTTTACCGGATTTGGCAGCAAAAAAAGGATTGTATTGTTCGACACATTGATAAAAGACTTGTCGGTGCAAGAAATTGTGGCCGTTTTAGTGCACGAAACGGGGCATTACAAAAAGAAACACATTATCAAACAGATGATTGTGTCGGTACTCTATACCGGCGCCATGCTGTTTATCCTCTCCTTGTTTTTATCGGACGAATCGCTGGCTATTGCTTTGGGTGGAACCGAGCCGTCCTTTCATTTGGGAATCATTGCATTCTCCATCCTTTTCACACCCATATCCTTGCTATTGGGGATATTCATGAATATCTCGAGCCGGAAAAACGAATACGAAGCCGATGCATACGCCGCCGGATTCGGCTTGTCGGAAGCATTGATAAGCGGATTGAAAAAGCTGTCGGTGAAGTCGTTAAGCAACCTGAATCCCGATAAGCTATCGGTGTTTTTCTATTACTCCCACCCTACCCTTTTGCAACGGATAGACAGGTTGTTGAAGTAAAAGGGGTAATATTGAAATGGTATAAAAGAACCTCATTTATTTTACACAAAAAAACGTGTGAACAATGATGTAATGAGGTTGAATTATACGTTGTAATCTATTGCTACTGAGGTTGTTTTGTTAGGAAAATTAGGTGGAAGTTAGGTTTTTATTATCCCGTATTATCGTAGGGGCGAAATAGCTGTAGCCCGTTGCCGCGAATGGGCGTTTTGAAAATGGTAATTTTGATAGCCTCCATGTTAAGGCTTTCAGCCTTAAGACAAGCACAAAAAAATCCCCCGATTATCCTGTAATCGGGGGATTTTTGATGCGTAATATATACTTTATTATTCGTTGCTCAAATCTTCGTATGCTTTGGTTACGGCATCGTATTCGGTGTTCATATTCAGATTATAGTAGGCATTTCTTAGTTTGTATAAAACCGATTTCAACACGGGTGTGTTGACTGATTTTGACTCGGGATCGTCGCTCTTGATGCGGGATTCGATTATTGACCTTAATTTTTCGAGCGGAGGATAAGCTTTTTTATACAGCTCGTTTGCTTGATTGTCTATTTCGGTTTGCACTTTTCTCGAGGATGTTTCTTGTGTTGCTTTTTCTCTTAAATCCTGCGCTTTAACGATGTATGCAACAGCCAAACCCTCCAGGGCTTTTTCGCAATTCCCGTCAACGGCCAAAGCCTTTTCGTAGCTGCTGAACGATTCGTCGAATTTTGAATCCTGCGTATATATGGAGGCTTTCACACTGTACAGCTCGCAGGCGCTTTCGGGGTCGTTGGCAATGGCTTGATCGAGATAAATCAAGGCTTCGTCCATTTTTTCCCGCTTAATCATTTCATTAATCAAGTTAGGTACAAAATATTTACTTTTAGGATACAATTTAGAGCCTTCTTTCAATATTTCGATGTAAGTCGCCGAATCGTTTATTTGAATATATTCGTTTGAAAGCAGTTCATAAACTTCGCTCTTTTGATAGTCATTGTTTTCGATAAACGGCTCATCTATAATCCTTCTCAGCAATCTTATAGCCCTATCGTGGTCTTTTAGCTGAACCGTACAGATGGCAGCATAATATTTCACCAATTGAGAAATGGTATCGGCGGTATTGAATGTAATATTGCTGCCTTCAAACATTTTCAGCGAGGGCAGTTCCCAATATCTTTCAAAAAAATCGGCCGCTTTTTTATAATCTTTCTTTTTGTTGTAATACACGCCTCCGTTGATGTAATACATGTGATTGGCTTTCATTATCGCCGTAATGTTTGTCCTGTACTTTTCATCTATTTTCCCTTTCTGATTGGGAATCCGGCTCAACGAATCGGCTTTGATGTATGGTTCCCATTCGTTGTACAAAGCAGGATACATTACATCTTCGTTGAACGCCTGACGCAACATTTCTTTTGCCGATTCAGCGCTAAAAGCTTTCTCTTCAATATCACCGGCTGTTTTCCAGGTGTCGGGGTCATTAGCTGTTTCAGGATCTGTTAATGCCGGTTTTATCATTTGCCTGGCATCACCGAATTTTTTATCATCTATCAGTTTCTTCGTTTCCTTTACAACTTTTTTTTGTGCAAATGTCATGCTTACCAGCATACATAATATTGCCATTGATACTATTCGCTTCATATAATATGTTTTTAAAGGTTTAATTAATTTATTCGTTTATTTCGGTTTCAGTTTCACCGGTTTCACCGGGTAGAATATCGGTTTCTTTTTCCGACATCACTTTACATACCGATGCTATCTGGTCGTTGCGTTTTTCGAGGTTAATAAGTCTGACCCCCTGTGTAGCACGTCCCATAACACGCAGATCGGCCACTTTCATACGAATGGCGATACCCGATTTGTTTATAATCATCAGGTCGTTTTCGTCCGTAACGCTGTTGATGGATACCAGCTTGCCGGTTTTCTCGGTGATGTTCAGTGTTTTCACCCCTTTTCCGCCCCGGCTGGTAATACGGTAAACGGCTTCTCCGTCTTCGTCATTCAAACGGGTACGTTTTCCGTAACCCAATTCCGAAACAACCATAATTGTTTCATCCTTGTTTCCTTCCGAGATGGCTATCATTCCTATCACTTCGTCCTGTCCGTCTTCGTCGATGCGCATACCACGTACGCCGGTTGCGGTACGTCCCATTTCCCTCACATTGGATTCGTGGAAACGGATAGCGCGACCATTGCGGTTGGCCATCAGTATTTCGCTGTTGCCATCGGTCATCAATACTTCTATTACCCTGTCGTCTTCGCGGATAGTAATGGCGTTCACACCATTCTGACGTGGTCTTGAGTAAGCTTCGAGCGGCGTTTTCTTTATTACGCCCTGTTTGGTACAGAACACCAGATAGTGATTGTAAACAAATGGGTCGTTCAGCCTTTTCACGCGGATGAAAGCTGTTATTTTATCATCGGCTTCAATATTCACAATGTTCTGAATAGCCCTGCCTTTCGAGCTTTTGCTTCCTTCGGGAATATCGAACACGCGCAACCAGAAACAACGGCCTTTTTGCGTAAACAGCAGGATATAATTGTGCATGGATGCCGGATACATGTCTTCAACAAAGTCTTCGTCCCTTGTTTCGGAGCCTTTCGCTCCTACTCCACCCCTGTTTTGAGCCCTGAACTCCGACAATGGAGTGCGCTTGATGTATCCCAGATGCGAGATGGTGATAATCATTTCGTCATCGGCATAAAAATCTTCGGGATTTAATTCTTCCGATGCATAAACAATTTCGGTGCGCCGCTTGTCGCCGTATTTGTCCCTTATCTCCAGCAATTCATCTTTGATTACTTTCATACAAAGTTCGTCATTGACCAGTATTTCGTTCAAATAAGCAATCAATTTTTGTATTTCTTCAAATTCGGCATGTAACTTGTCTTGTTCGAGACCGGTTAACTGGCGGAGACGCATATCTACAATAGCACGGGATTGCATTTCCGAGAGGTTGAAGCGGTCAATCAAAGCCTGTATCGCTTCCTGCGGCGATTTGGATCCCTTGATAGTGGCGATTACCTCGTCAATATTATCGGAAGCAATGATAAGTCCCTGAAGGATATGGGCGCGCTCTTCGGCTTTTTGCAAATCGTATTTTGTGCGGCGGATAACAACCTCGTGGCGGTGATCGACAAACAGAGACACCATATCTTTAAGCGTCAGCATCTGAGGGCGTCCCTTCACCAAGGCAATATTATTTACGCTGAACGAACTTTGTAAAGCCGTCAGTTTATAGAGTTTATTCAGTACAACATTGGCGTTGGCATCTCGTCTGACATCAACAACAATGCGCATCCCCTGGCGGTCGGATTCGTCGTTGACATTGGTGATTCCTTCCAGTTTTTTCTCACTCACCAGGTCGGCAATGTGCTTAATGAGTTCGGCTTTGTTTACCAGGTAAGGGATTTCGGTAATAACCACTTTTTCGTGGTGTCCGTCCATCTCTATTTCGGCGCGTCCACGCATAATTATACGTCCGCGACCGGTCTCAAAAGCGTCTTTCACGCCCTGATAGCCGTATATAAGTCCTCCTGACGGAAAATCGGGAGCCTTCACATAGTGCATCAAACCTTCGGTATCAATCTCGTTATCTTCGATGTAGGCAATAACTGCATTGATGACCTCCGTCATGTTATGAGGCGCCATATTGGTTGCCATACCCACCGCAATACCCGATGCGCCGTTTATCAACAGATTGGGGATGCGGGTAGGAAGAACGGTCGGTTCTTTTAATGTATCGTCGAAGTTCAACTGAAAATCAACTGTTTCTTTGTCAATATCCCGTAACATTTCTTCGGCAAGCGGACTTAAGCGGGCTTCGGTATAACGCATTGCTGCGGGGCTGTCGCCGTCCACACTACCCATATTACCCTGTCCGTCAACCAACAGATAGCGCATACTCCATTCCTGAGCCATACGCACCATGGCAAAATAAACGGATGAATCGCCATGCGGGTGGTACTTACCGAGCACTTCCCCAACAATTCTGGCCGATTTTTTATGTGGTTTATTGGATGTATTTCCCAATTCGCTCATTCCAAATAAAATACGCCTGTGTACGGGCTTAAATCCATCCCTCACATCGGGAAGAGCACGAGATACAATTACCGACATCGAATAGTCGATGTAAGCCGATTTCATCTCATCTTCAATATTAATTCTAATAATTCTGTCCTCTTTTAAACTTTCTTCCATTATTTTTCTAAATAAAAAATATTATATAGTTTTGATATTCAATTTGTTATAAATACGCCAAAAGGGTATCTAAAAAACTAGGCTAAGGTACGAAAAAAAACGAAAAGTGAAAAACGAAAAGTGAAAAATAAAGGGCTAATGTGAATAATAAGAATAATGTGCCAATGAGAATAATGTAGGGGCGCGATTAATCGCGCCCCTACATTATTCTCATTATCTACAGCTTTCGCTCAATAATGCTTACCAATTCATTCAGCGAAGAGATGCTGTGCCGGAGGCGCCTTAATATGTTGTCGAAATCGAGTTTTTTGACTAGCTGGTGCACTTGCCAGTAGCGCTTTGAATAAGAGCGCCCTACCAGCTGGTAAATATCGTTCAGGTCTTTCGAGGGGTGTTTGCGTTCCAGCGGGTCGATGGTATAGGGGTTGAATCCGAGGAGTTTATTGATAAAGGAGCCTGTCAACCGGCGATCGACTCGTTGATAGTGGTGGGTTTCGGCCAAAAACCAGGTTTCTATTTCCTGCACAACCACTACTATATCGAATAAATCGCGGTATTTTTTGGCTATTGACGGAGGCATGTATTTTAACCCGGCTTTCAGGCGCGACAAATCGGTTACCTGTATCGGGTACAAGTCCCGGAGCCCTACAATGTACGAATAGCCCGATTTCATCAGGTTGGGGATGTTTTCAATAATCTCGGATTTGACCCGGTTATCGGAACCGCAGTCGTAAATCAACACCAGCAGAGAGGGGTTACGCACAAACGACACGCTGCGCACCAACTCTTGTTTGGGGGCGCTTGAGCCTCCTTGCGCCCTTTTGGAGATGATGGAAACGCTCCTACGCCCTACCATTTCGCGTATCAGGCGATCTACGAAAATTTGTTCGGTTTGCCCTTCGACAAAGAATGCGATTTTTTTCATAACTCTCACTCCCTGACATCTACGTCTTCAAACCCACGTACATAGAAATCGGTAGCCAGGAAATCGAAATTATTAAGGCCTGTGTATTTGAAATCGTCGAAAACAGCCTTTGAGTTGTAGTAGTTATAAAAGATTGATTTCTTGTGCGCTCGCTCTATTATCGACCAGTAATCGAGTGGAATACGGTTCATTATATACCGGTCGTTTGTTGTGATAAATAATTGCAGGCAGGGTTCTTTTTTTACGCCGACTATCAGTAAGTCTATCAACAAGCTCGAGCGGTTAAAATCGAGCCCCTCGCCCAGATTGTCAATAAGTATGGGTACCGATATTTTATTCATCAAGGCAAAATTCAGGTGAATCAAGAACGACAGGGCGCTGAACATTCCCTGCGACATTTCGAGCTGGTCGGTAACGTCGTCTATGCTTTCTTCCTGTACGCAGAGCGCATAGCCCCGTGCTATTTTCTGTATCTCAACCGACTGGATACCATAGCCCAAACTGTTCATGCCATCAATTATCCGCTTCCCAAACTCATCGCCGAAGAGCGCCAGCCCCTTGGTGTAGGAATACAATAACAAGGCCGTATCTTTGAGGCCGGATGGCGATTCTGCCTCCAGTTCGAGGAGGTCGTCAACCAGGTTATTTTTTTCGTTATGATTGGAAAAAGCGGTATTTTTGAGCGTCAACCCCCAGATATACAGCTTTTTCAGGTAGGGATATTTTTTTGCGGCGTGCAACGATACCATGATGTCGCTATCGGCAATATCCGCTTCTACCCAACTGTCCGCTTCCTCGGAGTAGAGTTGTTTGCTGGCGCGATCTATCTTTTTTTGCCCGTCGACCAACAGCTGTTCGTTTACCACTATCCGGTTTTCGTACTCAATAATGTAGTCATATACCTCCTCACCCTCACGGAACGAAAGTTCGTACCGGGCGCTCACAAACCGGACTTCCGACAGGCGCTGACGACCGGAAAGCAAATTGGCAATTTCGCGTATAACGGCCAGGGTATGGGTTTTTCCGGCCGAGTTTTTGCCCACAATCAGGTTAAAGTTTCCAAAGTGCACCGGTTTGCCATCGTGGCCGTCAATACCCCATTCCTTGGATTTTCCTTTTAAGCGTGTATATTTTATTGATTCCAGCAACATATATTTTTTAATTTCTTAAATATAAAAATATTCGGCCTCAGATAAAAATAGAAAGAAACCCTTATAAATCTGACAAATGCTTATAGGCATCTCCCCTATTATCAACTTTAATGATAGAGAAAACTAACAAATTATCAAAAATTTCGTAGATAAGACGAAAATGACCAACCCTAGTACGGCGTATATTTCTATCAGGGAATCCTTTCATAGGAATGGAATTTACATACGGGTCATTTTGCAAATCTTTTATTCTAATCATTATCAGCTTGTAATAATTATTAGGAAGTTTGTCAAGGTACTTAGCAGCATTCTTTTTGATGGTATAATTATACTTATACTCCGATTCCTCTTTTAGCATTTTGTTCTCGTTCAAATTCTTGACCTGAAATACTATCCTCCTCATCGGAAGCTAACACGTCTAAATAATCTACAAAATCTTCAACAACACCGCATTTTGCTGCTTTTCTAAGATCAATATGAAGATGTGTTTTATTACCCATGACATCACTATCATACTTTACTCCTGCTATTCGTGCCATTTGTATAAATTTTATTTGGTTAATACAAAGATAACTTATTCTTCGGGAATTTCAAAATAGGATTTAAGAACCGCCCTTACGGGTTCCCTTATTTGGTGCAAAGCTGTAATGTCTGTTGCACAACCTCTAAAAGATATAGCCGTCAGGCTTAACATGTAGTTGTGCAACAAGCGCTAAAAACTTGCGGCCAAAGATGATTAACCTGATTATTGTAGAGACATGGCGTGCCACGTCTGTATCATGCGAACTTTATTATTCACATTGGCACATTATTCTCATCACTCCAACGTAAACGACCTCTTCCCTATCAGGTTGCCGTCGGCAAAAATGTCGGCCCGGTATGTTCCGGGCAACAGGAATTCTTCAACAGCCCAATAGAGGGTTACGGGGGTTTCTTCGCCGCCATATTCGATGATTCGCTTCATCGAATAATTTATCTCCCTGTTTTCGTACTGGAAAACATTGGAGCGGCTCTTTGTCAGCACATCGTCATCGGGCCTTATAATTCGCACATAGATGGTGCGTTCCCCCGGTTCGGCTGTGATGTTTTTAGTTATAACGAACGAGACTATCAGTTGTTCTACGCTTTTTATTTTCTTCTGAACTTTCCCCTTCGCGTTTGTTGCCTGCACGTTTACCCCCGTTGCATCCAGTTTTGCGGCCAGAATAACTTTTTCGGTCAGGCTTTCTTTTTCCTGCGAAACCTGGTTCAATGTTTGGGTAGTTTGCTGGTATTTTTGCGTTATCTCGGCCTTTTCCTTCGTCAATTGTTCGTTTAACTTGTTCAACGAATCAATTTGGGCAATATACGACTTCAGTATTTTTCTCAAGCTGGACAATTCTTTGTTCAGGCGGGCTATTTCTTCCTTGTTTGAGGCCTTCACCGTGCGCAATTCTTCCAACAGCCGCTGAACTTTTGCATGTTCGTTATCCAACTGCTTGAGCAGCGAATCGTTCTTTACGCTAAACTTGAAGCCTTCGTATTGCATTGATATGCTTTCGTATTCATCTTCGAGCTGCTGTTTCGATATTTCGTTCGTCTGCTCCAGCTCGTCAATTTTGGTATTGGCTTCAAATATAAAATATCCGGCTACGCCCAAGCCTGCAATTAATGCAACAACAATAACTATTAATAACTTAGTATGACTGTTCGATACTTTTTCCATATTCTGATTTGATGCAACCTCCGTGTGATAATATTTCGCAGAATCCGTTAAAAAACTGCCCGGATTTTCTCTATTCCGATTTTTAAAACAAATGTAAATGTTTTTCTGCTTATTTTACAATACTGTATTCACCCTTTCAAGATTTTTAATAATTGGATACAAAATAAGTTGTAAAAGGCTTCTTTATTTACAAATAAGACTATATTTTTGAATCCTTTTAGATAGCGTCCCCGGTTGTTCCGTTTACGGAGCAGGGGGATAAGTATAAAATAGAAACTAAAGTTAAATATAACATACTAAAAAAGAAACTATTATGTCAAAAGTAACAGTCGTAGGGGCCGGAAATGTCGGCGCTACATGTGCGAATGTATTAGCGTTTAATGAAGTAGCCGACGAGGTTGTAATGCTTGATGTCAAAGAAGGCGTTTCGGAAGGGAAAGCCATTGACATGAATCAAACAGCCCAATTACTGGGTTTCGACTCAAAAATAACCGGAGTAACCAACGATTATGCAGCAACAGCCAACTCGGATGTTGTGGTAATTACATCGGGTATTCCGCGCAAGCCGGGGATGACCCGCGAAGAACTTATCGGTGTGAATGCCGGAATCGTGAAATCGGTTGCCGAAAACATCCTGAAATATTCGCCCAATGCTGTTCTGGTTATCATCTCCAACCCGATGGATACCATGACCTATCTGGCCTCTAAAGTAACCGGATTGCCTAAAAACCGCGTTGTGGGAATGGGTGGAGCCTTAGACAGCTCACGCTTCAAATACTACCTGAGCCAAGCTTTGGGCGTTAATCCCAACGAAGTTGAAGGCCTGGTGATAGGCGGACATGGAGACACCACCATGATTCCGGTAACACGCCTGGCTACCTACAAAGGGATACCCGTATCGGATTTGCTGACAAAAGAAGCGCTGGACAAAGTGGTTGCCGACACCATGGTAGGCGGCGCTACACTCACCGGACTGCTGGGCACATCGGCATGGTATGCTCCCGGAGCTGCCGGAGCTTATGTGGTGGAAGCAATACTTCACGACCAAAAGAAAGTGGTTCCTTGTTGCGTTACCCTCGAAGGCGAATATGGCCAAGACGATATTTGTATCGGCGTACCGGTTGTGCTGGGTAAAAAAGGCTGGGAAAAAGTTATCGACCTCAAACTTACATCCGAAGAAAAAGCAAAATTCGAGGCTTCGGCAGCGGCAGTTCACAAAACAAATGCCGTGTTGAAAGACTTGAATATATTTTAACCGGATTTACGGTAAAAAAGTTGGGAAACTGTTTAGATTTTAGAATCAAAATACTTCATTGACTAAAATTTAAACAGTTCTTCCGGTATATGAAATAGTTAAGAGTAGCACATCATTAAAAAAAGTGGTTTATAAGAAATGAGAAAATGGCGTATTGAAGATTCGGAAGAATTATACAACATCGCAGGATGGGGTATCAATTATTTTTCGGTGAACGAAAAAGGAAATGTAACAGTAAGTCCCAAAAAAGACGGGATTAAAGTTGATTTAAAAGAACTGATTGACGAGTTGCAACTGAAAGATTTGCCTTGTCCTGTACTGGTACGTTTTCCGGATATACTGGATAACCGGATCGAAAAAATATCGACCTGTTTCAAATTGGCAGCAAAAGAGTACAGCTACAAAGGACAAAACCACATTATATACCCTATCAAGGTGAACCAAATGCGTCCGGTTGTAGAAGAACTGGTCAGCCACGGTAAAAAATTCAATATCGGACTCGAAGCCGGTTCCAAACCCGAACTTCATGCTGTTATTGCCATCAACACCGACCCCGACTCGCTGATAATCTGCAATGGCTACAAAGACGAAAGCTACATCGAACTGGCTTTGCTGGCACAAAAAATGGGTAAAAGCATTTTTATTGTAGTGGAAAAAATCAACGAGCTGCACCTGATAACAAAAATAGCCAAACGCCTGAAAATAGTTCCCAATATTGGTATCCGTATTAAACTGGCCAGCGTGGGAAGCGGCAAATGGGAGGAATCGGGAGGCGATGGCAGCAAATTCGGACTGAACTCCAGCGAATTGCTCGAAGCCTTGGCCTATCTCGAAAAAAATAACATGAAGGATTCGCTTCGCCTGCTTCATTTCCACATCGGCAGTCAGGTTACAAAAATCAGAAGGATAAAAACCGCTTTGCGCGAGGCGGCGCAATTCTATGTGCAACTTCATGCCATGGGCTTCAAGGTAGAATTTACCGATATTGGCGGCGGACTGGGCATCGACTACGATGGAACCCGCTCTTCGTACAGCGAAAGCAGTGTGAATTACAGCATACAAGAATATGTGAACGACTCGATTGCAACTATGGTGGATGCCGCCGACAAAAACAATGTCCCCCACCCCCATATCATTACCGAATCGGGACGGTCGCTCACCGCTCACCACTCAATTCTCGTATTCGAGGTCTTAGAGACCACCACCCTTCCCGAATGGGACGATAACGACGAAATTTCGGACGATGACCACGAACTGGTGCGTGAACTGTATCAAATATGGGACGACCTCACGCAGCCCCGTATGCTCGAAGCTTGGCACGATGCACAACAAATACGGGAAGAAGCATTGGACTTGTTCAGCTTGGGACTGCTCGACCTGAAAACACGGGCGCAAGTGGAGCGGCTTTATTTTTCGGTAGCCCGCGAAATATATCAGGTTGCAGGCCGGTCGAAGCATAGCCCCGATGAGTTGAAACAGCTATCGAAACTGCTTCCCGACAAGTATTTTTGTAATTTTTCGCTCTTCCAGTCGCTACCCGATTCCTGGGCGATAGACCAGATATTTCCGATAATACCTATCCACCGCTTGGACGAACGCCCCGACAAAACCGCCACATTGCAAGACATAACCTGCGATTCGGACGGAAAGATAGACAATTTCATCTCCACGGGCAATCAATCGTCTTACCTTCCGGTACACAGCGTCAAAAGGAATGAGCCCTACTATCTCGGCGTTTTTCTGGTGGGCGCCTATCAGGAAATATTGGGCGATTTACACAATTTATTCGGCGATACAAATGCCGTTCATGTTTCGGTTGACGAAGACGGCTACAAAATAGAGCAAACCATTGACGGCGAAACCGTTGCCGAAGTACTCGACTACGCCCAGTACAATGCAAAAAAACTGGTGCGCACCGTCGAAACCTGGGTTACCACCAGCGTAAAACAAGGCTCAATAAGCGTAGAGGAAGGAAAAGAATTTCTGTCCAACTACCGCTCGGGACTTTATGGTTATACTTATTTGGAATAACAGCTCCTCCAAACTCCCTGTGAGGGAGGATTTAGGGATTAAAAAAAGGGGCTGTCTCAAAAGAACGCGAATTACGCAGATTACACAAATTTACGCAAATAAACCACTCTATCTTTTTCTTATTTAATTGAAATTCAACAATAAATAAATTGCGATAATTCGCGTAATCTGCGTAATTTGCGTTCAAAAATACTTTCGAGACAGCCCCCTACATTATTCACATTGGCACATTATTCTCATTATTCGGCTCAACTCGTAAGGGGGCTAAAAAAAAGAGGTTGCTTAAAAAAAGCAACCTCTCGTTTTTTATTATCGTGTCGGATTAATATCTTTCACGGCTTCTGAAGCCACCACCACCGCTTCTGTTGCTGTTGTTGCGACGTGGGCCGCCAGCGCCTTCGGTTCGTGGTCTAGCTACTGATACGGAGATAACACGTCCGTCGTATTCAGCGCTGTTTAATTCGTCAATAGCTTTTTGTCCTGATGCTTCGTCAGCCATTTCAACAAAACCATAACCTTTTGAACGGCCAGAATCTCTGTCCATTACAACTTTAGCTGAAGAAATTTCTCCATACTCTCCAAATAGATCTGCTAAATCACTGTCAGTGATGTTGTAGCTTAATCCTGCAATAAAAATGTTCATTGTAAAAAAAAATTAAGAATAAAAAATATTGAAGCATAAGAACCTACATTCAGCAGGAATAATAATCTACTACAACTGTAAGTAATTCCAATGCGTTACAAAAGTAGTTATAAAAAGCGTATCTCATTTTTTTTTCTCGATTATTTACTTTGACTAAATGATTTTTAACTATTCTCTGTGATATTCGGATATTTATGCCTTATTTTGTTAATTAAATAACCCGAATTAAGTTTGATTATTGAAAATGAAGATAAATAAGACGAATGCCGCACGGCTATTGGATAAGGCGAAGATAGCTTACGAACTCATTCAGTACGAAGTAGATGAATCGGACTTGAGCGCGATTCATGTGGCGGAACAACTGAACGAGCCTGTTGAACAGGTTTTTAAAACATTGGTACTCACGGGCGATAAAACCGGCTATTTTGTTTGCATAATCCCCGGCGCCGAAGAACTGAACCTTAAATTGGCCGCTAAAATATCGGGCAATAAAAACTGCAACATGATTCCGATGAAAGAGTTGCTTGCGGTAACCGGTTATATCAGGGGAGCTTGTTCTCCCATCGGCATGAAGAAACAATTTCCGACCTACATCCATCAAAGTTGTTCCGGTTACAAATTTATCTACGTCAGCGCAGGGATAAGGGGCTTGCAAATAAAACTGTCGCCCGAAAAATTGCTGGAAACGGTTCGGGCCACAACCGGAGAGCTTTGCAGTTAACTAGCCCTGTTTGGGGTTGTGCCTGTTGTAGCATAGCCGGCATAAGGGCTTGTATTCCTGCATTTCGCCAAGCACTACCAGTTTATCGTTGGCAATTGTGCGGTACGAGAAATTGGCTAGCCGGCCGCACTCTACACAAACGGCATGAACTTTGGTTACATCGTCGGCTATGGCGCACAAGGCGGGCATTGGCCCAAACGGGTTCCGCTTAAAATCCATATCCAGTCCTGCAACAATCACCCGTATGCCCTGGTCGGCCAATTGTTGGCAAACCTCCACCAGTCCCATGTCGAAGAATTGCGCCTCGTCAATGCCAATCACCTCTACATTCGACGATAGCAGAAGAATGTTGCTTGAGTGTTCGACAGGGGTCGATTCCAGTGAATTTTTGTCGTGCGAAACAATTTCTTCAACCGAATACCGTGTGTCGATTACCGGCTTGAATATCTCGATATGCTGTTTGGCGATGAGGCTGCGCTTCAGGCGGCGGAACAATTCTTCGGTTTTACCCGAGAACATGGAGCCACAAATAACTTCGATACTTCCTCTTTTTTGCGTTTCGTTTATTTTGTTTTCGGTGTATATCATCGGTTTTATAATCTTTTTACAAAGATAATCTTTCGGCGAAAAAAGAAGGTAAAAAAGTGGTGATTTTATGTTGAGGATACACCACAAAAAAACCGGCTTTTCTGCCGGTTCATTTAAAAATAATTTCTTTGTTCATTCCACATTAAATGCCTTATTCAGGTCGTCAAACGTTGGGTTTACAGCCATAATCATACCGTTTTCGTCGATTAAAAAGCTCTTGAACCCTTTTTCCAGGCGATACTTTTTGTAAATTTCGGAATTGCTTCCTAAAGTATCCACAAATTGAAACTCGTTTTTGATGCCATCCACACTCAATGTTCTTTCAAAAATCCGCTTGCTCTGGTCGAAAGAAACCGAAACCATTGTTACCGGATAATCCTCTTTCTTCAAAGCATTTGCCAGCAGTACATTCTGCATGTGCGATTTTGCATCGTAGGCCGCCCACAGATTAACGAGAATCATTTGACCTTTCAGGTACGATAACTTAAATTTGATTCCCGACTCATCCCGAATACTGAAATCAGGAACAAAATTTCCCGAATCAATACCATTGGTAAGCCCTGAAGTTCTTGTTGTATAAGACGATGTTGTAACAAGTACAAATCCTATGACAAGAAAACTCTTCAAATACTTCATAAAAATTCTGTTAAATTACTACTGAAGCCATTCTCCAATTCCCCTTCACAAGGGTTTTACAGGAGGATAAACTTTTCCGGCTTTCGGAAAACAGACCTACGCTTAGGCGCTGTTTGTGTATATTTTACGCCACAAAGGTATGAAAATTAAAACGAAAAATAGTCTAAAAATCCCATATTTTTTATAGTTTAGAATTTATTTTGCTGATTATTAGGTATTTATAATATTTCAATATCATACCTTGTCGTTGCGGGCTCCGATCCGCGACCTGCAATCCCACCCTAGGGCAAACGCATGAAAATCTCTGTTACGCTAAGTTAAGGCTTTCAGCCTTAGCCTATGGCTATCAAAATTACCATTTTCAAAATGACATATTCGCGGCAACGGGCTACAGCTATTTCGCTCCTACGAAATACGGACGCGGAATTCAGACGTGGCGCGCCACGTCTCTACTGAAAGGTTCTGCTATGCTTGGGAGATTGCGGGTCGGAGCAATGACACACGTAAGGGCGCGATTAATCGCGCCCCTACATTATTCACATTGGCACATTATTCTCATTATTCACATTATCAATAATCTCCTTCATCGCCTCGCTTTCCGAAACATGCGAAAGATTTATCCAGTGAATGTCTTTGTCGCGCTTGAACCAGGTTATTTGTTTA
The DNA here is from genome assembly GCF_054601255.1 of Viscerimonas tarda. NCBI lineage: Bacteria > Pseudomonadati > Bacteroidota > Bacteroidia > Bacteroidales > Dysgonomonadaceae > Viscerimonas > Viscerimonas tarda. The sequence goes on from NZ_BAAHWV010000005.1 coordinate 82,168, forward strand.
CGGGAATAAATGCGGGTGTTTTGCTTTATCTTTTCGACGGCAAACGCCAAGGTCCATCCTCCGAAGATGTACTTGAACAGCTCCTTGTATCCAACAGTATTCAGCGAATTCAGGTATTTTTGCGGATAGAATTGTTTGGCCTCTTCAATAAAACCGTTGGCTATCATTTCTTCGGTTCGTTTGTTTATCCGGTTGTAAAGGTCTTCCCCGTCGCGTGTCAGTCCAAACTTGAGTATTTTAAAAGGCCGTTCTTTGACCGTATTTTTACGGTAGGACGAATAGGGTTTACCTGTCATCAGGCATACCTCAAGGGCATGAATAACCCGTTTGTGATTTTTCAAATCCACCTGATTATAGAAATCGGGGTCGAGTAGTTTTAGCTGCAAACGGATGGTATCAATCCCCTCCTTTTCGTAGAGTCTCCACACTTCGCGGCGAAGGTCTTCGTCTATGGCCGGAATATAGTCGATGCCCTTGCATACCGCATCAATGTACATCATCGACCCACCCGACAGAATAATGTATTCGGAGTCAATTTCATCAATCAATTTCAGGCAATCCTGTTCAAACTCGCTGGCGCTGTAATAGTCCTCCACATTCAGCGTACCCACCATGTAATGCTTTACCCGGCGCAGTTGCGAAGCGTTGGGAGCGGCTGTCCCGATGGTTAGACCTTTATATAGCTGTCGCGAATCGGACGAAATAATGGGGCAATGCCAGTATTCGGCCAGTTGAAGGCTGAGATTGGTTTTCCCTACTCCGGTTGGGCCCAGTAAAACTATGAGTTTCTTCATCTGAAATCTTCGTCGGGTGCAGCTACATCGTCCAGTCCGTCAAAGCCTTCGCTGTCGAGTTCGTCCATATCAAAACTTTCGTCTCCGTAGAAGTTTTCGCCGATGTCGAGGCTTCCGCTTTTTGTTTCAAAAACGTCCAATTCAACCACCTGTTCGGGGGCCTCACCTTCCGAGAACGAACAGATGGCGGCATTCAGGCTTTTTCCGGTAACTATTTCGCTAAGTTCTATATAAAAAGCCCTTTCCAGCAGGTAATCGAAAACATACATCAATTTTTGCCTTTCATCTTCCAAAAAGTCGTCCAATACGCATTCTTCCATCACATACGAATCTTCTTCGGGACTGGTATCCATTTCTACCAAGGTGATTTCTTTTTCTTTTTCCCAGGCATCGCTGCAAATAAAAAACGAAGCCATTTCGCCATCTTTGTACTTTACCGACTTCGTAATAGCCTGATGCAAATCAAAAAACGTATCGTTTGCGTCGATCTGAATCTCCCGTTTAAAATCATCCACTTCATCCGAGAGTATAAGGAATTTAAAAATCATACTGTATGTATTTAATTCTAAGTTGTTTAAAATATTAAATAAGGTTTGTTCTCTTTTGATGATTCAAAGATAAGAACAAATTACGAATGTGCCAATATGGTAATGGGAATAATGTGCCAATGGGAATAATATGAATAATGAAATGTGCAGGAGGCTGTCTCATAAGTCTTTTTATGAGGTTGTCATTGCGGGTCGCGGCACGCCACGACCCTACATTCTCCATTCTCCATTCTCAATTACTTTCTCAGCGCTGCCAATTGCGTTGATTTGGTGGGGAAAATTTTCCGCAGTAGTTCGTAGGCTTCCTTTCGCTCGTCTTGTGTGGCTTCGGAATATATATCGGTCAGTTCATTCAGTTTGGTATCGCCATAAAACAGCAACAGCGCCGATGAGGGACGGGCGGAATAAATCTCCTGAAGGTCTTGTGTAGAAGCCATCACCCTGTCCTTGCCCCGTACCAGATTGGTTGACATCTCATCCAGTCCTGAACGATGATAATTATACCACATAGTGTGGAAACGGGCCGAACTTTCTTCGGTGAGGGCTAAAGCAAGGGCATAGCGGTTCTTATCGTTCTCGAATGGCTTCCACCCTTTTCCATTCAGCGACTGAGCCGCATTAGCAATGTTCATGGCCATCTCAAAATAGGGTTTCCCCGCATTTAGTGCAAAAGAATCGTAATCCAACCCTATTACCACATAGGCATAATAGGCGATAACAGCCACCAGATTGCTGGAGATATTGGTCTCGTTAAATTCAAGATTTTCGCCCTCTGCATATTCAAATTCAAGCTCCACATCCTTAAATGTGAATATGGGGGTCATATATACGCTACCATAAACCGGTCGGCGCGAGGTAATCTGCAATTCGGCGGTATAAGTATTGTTCTCTCCGGCAGTATTCATTGTCAGCACAAACGAGCAATCAATCATCTCGTTTTTGCCGAAGTTGGCGTTTGTCCATTTTCGTTCGTTAAGCAGTTGCATAATAGAAGTTTGCATCGACTTGAACAACTCCTGCCTCACCCCCGACAACTTATTTGAATTCACAGTTACTTTCGCATTCAATTCCTGCGAAGAAACATTTGCAGCGAAGAACAGGAAGAGGAAAAAGAAAAACAGCCCCCCCCCCCCCCGTGGGGGGATTTTAAAAGCCTCCCCTGCGGGGAGGTTGGAGGGGCCAGGTCCCCCTGCGGGGGATTCAGGTGGCTGGGCTGTTGTTAGCTTGTAATTCATATACAATTATTTTATGCCGTAAGTTATACTCAGTACTTTAAACTCTGTCCGCCGGTTTATCTGATCGGCAATTTCCTGCTGTTCGGGGCTGAGCGTCAATATAAACTCTTCGGTCAGCACATCCTCTTCTTTCAGGAAATCATATTTTTTGGCGATGTTTTTTGTTACAACCATCGGTCGCTCTTCGCCATAACCGGCAGCAACCAATCGTTCTTTGGCTATACCTCCCGCTATCAAATAATTCACCACCGATTGGGCTCTTCGGAGCGATAAGCGCTGGTTGTATCCGTTGGCTCCTTTCCGGTCGGTATGGGCTGATAATTCGATTGTTACATTCGGATTCAGTTCCAAAAGCCCAATCAACTCATCCAATGCCACTTTGGACGAATCGCGCAATGTAGCCTTATCAAAATCGTAGAAAATATTTTCGAGGATATTGGGCTTATTGATGGAATACAGCACAAAATCGACATAATACAACGAGTCTTTTTCCATGTTGATGGTTGCCAGATCCATTTTAGCATTCAGATGACCTTCGGCGCTGGCCAGCAACACGTAATCGGTTCCACGACCTATTTGCAGGCGGTAAGAGCCATCGTTGCGCCCCATAAATTTCTCATTCGTCCCGTCATTGCCGACAACCCGTATTGTCGCCCCCTGAATAAATTCATCGTTTTTATTCACCACAAAACCTTCCAAGGTAATTTTAGCCGTGGGGTATTCAAACGAAAACAGGTGGTCGTAACCTCTGGCATCGCCCCTGTTGGAACTGAAAAAACCGGTTTCGTTGAATCCGGCAAAGCTTATGCCGAAATCATCAGCCGGCGAATTGAGCGGCACGCCCATATTCCGAACCACCCAGTTATTATCATCAACAAGCGTCGCCTTAAAAATATCCAGTCCCCCCATGCCGGGATGACCGTCCGATGAAAAATACATAACCGTATCCGACCGCATACAGGGGAACATTTCGTCTCCGGCGGTGTTGATGGATGGCCCAAGATTTTCGATGTAGCTTACATCATCGCCGATTAAAGCCGCCCGCCAAATATCTTTCCCACCGTATCCACCCTGAAGGTCGGATACAAAGTAGAGAAAATCGCCCGAAGGAGCAATCGCCGGATGCCCGAATGCCGCCACCGTGTCGTTCGAAAGCTTTAGCGGAGAGCCTTTGCTCCACGCTCCACCCGAACGCTGAGAGACGTAAATGCCTGCCGATGTGGGTTTTTCGGGGTCTTGGGGGCAATAGGTGTAATACATCGTTGAGCCTGTTGCCGAAAAAGAAGCCGAACCTTCGTCAAATTCGCTATTGATGCCCTCTACTGCTTCCGGTTTGAGCCATTTGCCGTTTTCGTCTTTTTTAGAGTAAAACAGGTCGTTGTTTTTTTGCCCTGTAATGGCGCTTTTGTCATCGCCCTGCGCTTCGTCCCGGCTAGAGGTGAAATAGATATTGTCGTACTCGGGTGGCAATAAAGCCGGAGAAAATTCAGCCCTGCGCGAGTTAAACAAATCCATCCGCTTAACCGTATATCTGGTCGGGTGCAACTTCATTTCGTTTGCCAGCTTTATCCCCTCAAGGCCATTTTGGGCAAAAGCGTTATCGGGGAAAAACTCCAGAAACCGCTTGTATTGAGTGGTCGCCTGCGGATAAACACCCGTTTTATGCAATATCCGGGCATATTGCAACGAAATAAGGCTGTCTTCGGGAAGATACCTCACCGCATTGGCGTATGCGCCTCTCGCCCGCGCAATATTGTTGATAATCCGGTAACATTCAGCCATTTTGTATGAAGCTTCACCCCGCAGTTCCCGTTTTTTCGGACTGGCTTTACTGTATATTTTCCGGTACATGGATGCCGCCTCAAAATACTCGCCCTGAGCAAAGCGATGATCCGCCTCGCTCATCTTCACCTGTTTACACGAAAAGACAAACGAAACAAAAAACAAACAGAGTAGAATATTTAATATATAGCTGTTTTTCAAAATAATAATTAATTAAAGCCCCCGCCCTCCGTAGGGGGGATTCAAAAGCCTCCCCACGGGGAGGTTTAGAGAGGCTCTTTTAATAACTGATTTTTCGGTTAAATATTGTCCGATTGGAAGCTATTCTTTGCAAGATAGCAAATTTTAATTTTCAAATATACTTATTTTCAAGTTTAGGTTGTACCTTTGTATAAAAGTAAAAATAGCCGCTATGAAAAGAAAAATAGTTTTAATATTCGCTTCATTCCTGTTCCTTGTTGCTTGTGGCCCTACGCCCAAAGAGTTTAATGATGCACTGGAAACGACTGTCGCCGATGCCGAAAAGTCAGTAAATGAACACGATGCAGCCGTTTTAGATGCCCTGGCAAGCAGTAAGACAGATAGCATTATTCCATTAACAAAAACGGTTCTGGCAAAACTCGTTCAGGACTTGGAGCAACTAAAACTGATAAAAAGCCCATCTAACGGCGAAAAATTGAAGACGGCAGCCGAAGATTATATCGAAGCGCTTATCACCCTTGTAAAAGCTCAGGCGGTGTATTCCAATTATACCGATTCGATTTCGGATGCTGAGATTGAAATAATGGATAATACTAGCGTTGATGCCCTGTCAACGGTCGAAACTTCTCGTGCCAGGTTTGTCGATTCTCAAAATACTTTTGCAAAAGCCAAAGGTCTTAAATGAAGAAATTTTTCTCGCTTAAAGCTTTAGTTGTATTCCTGACATTCGTTTTTGCCGGATGTGTGCAGCATACATCCACCGAAGACAATGACGCCTTGGTTTCGTACAAAGAAAAAGCCGGCGCCGACTTCGATTCGCTGAACAAGTACCTGAATATTGCGATACAGGAAAAAGAATACGGATTGATTAATTACCTGACCAATACGGCTATTGATAGCCTGAATGCGAAGATTGAATCGCTGGAACAACTCAAGATTCCCCCATCGGGCGAGAAATTCAGGCAGGCAACCATATCCTATACACAGTCGCTTGTAAATGTATCGAAGGCATACAAAGCCTACTCAATTTTGTCCGATACCCTCACAACGACCCAACAACTGGATTCGATCAGGATTGCGATAAAAAATAAGGAAGGAGCTATTGATTCAACATTGAAGATTCTCATAGTCGCTCAAAAAGATTTTGCCCGGGAAAAGAATCTGAAACTTGAAAAATAATATGAATAATGATTCACATTAGCACATTAATTGGCTATTTATGTCCTACAAACGAAAAATAATAAACGACCCTGTATTTGGATTCATTAGCATCCCGAACGGCTTTATATACAACCTTATCGGCCACCCTTACCTGCAACGGCTCAACCGCATCAAGCAACTGGGGCTAACAAGTTTTGTGTATCCGGGGGCACAGCATACGCGCCTGAGCCACTCCATCGGCGCCATGTACCTGATGCAGGAAGCAATAGATGCCCTTCGTTCAAAAGGACAGGAGATTAGCTCCGACGAGGCCGATGGCGCCCTGGCCTGTATCCTGCTGCACGATGTTGGTCATGGGCCTTTTTCGCATGTGTTGGAACGCGGCCTTGTGAGTAATATACGCCACGAAGATATATCGTTGATGATGATGCAGGAGTTGACGGCAGAATACGCCGGCGCTTTTGACGCTTGCATTGCTATTTTTAAAGACGAATACCCCAAACGGTTTTTGCATCAACTGGTTAGCGGTCAATTGGATGTGGACAGGCTCGATTACTTGCGGCGCGACAGTTTTTTTACGGGTGTGGTGGAAGGAAATATCGGTTCGGCGCGCATCATCAAGATGCTGAACGTGAAAAATGACAGGCTGGTAGTAGAAGCCAAAGGGATTTATTCGATAGAAAATTTTCTCACCTCCCGCCGCTTGATGTATTGGCAGGTCTATCTGCATAAAACGGCTGTTGCTGCCGAAAAAATGCTTATCAATATTCTTAAACGGGCAAAAGAAGTATCGCAGCGAGGTGCGAGTTTATTTGCTCCGCCCTCGTTGAGCTATTTTATAAACAACGACATAAACCGGAAAACATTTACGAAAGAAGCCCTGCATCACTTTATTAATCTGGACGACAACGATATTTGGTGCGCCTTGAAAGTGTGGGCCGACAACAAAGATGTAGCGCTATCGACCCTTAGTCGCTCGCTGATCAACCGGAGTTTGTTCAAGATAGAATTGTCTTCGAGTCCGAAAGAGGAAGAGGTGGTAGAGGAATATATAAAAAAATACAGTTCGGCATTCGGCATTACGCCGCACGAAGCATCCTATCTGGTATCGTCCGACTCCATCGCCACCAACATGTATAACGAATCGGACGACAGCATTGATATTCTGTACAACGATGGAACAATAAAAAACATATCGGAAGCCTCTGATATGCTGAACATTGAGCTATTGTCGAAAAAAATTGAAAAATATTATTTCTCATACCTGAAAATAAATGAATAGTAAATTCCCATCTGTTTTGCTCGAAAATGCAGTCAATGAATTCTCCAAATTGCCGGGGATAGGCCGTAAAACAGCGCTCAGACTGGTTTTGTATTTGCTAAGGCAAGATAATGCATCTGTCGAAAACTTTTCAACAGCCCTCAGCCTTTTGAAGCAAAACATCAAGTATTGCCGGTTGTGCCACAATATTTGCGATGACGATTTATGTTCGCTCTGTTCCAATCCCGCTCGCGACAACACAATTGTTTGTGTAGTGGAGAACATAAAAGAGGTAATGGCCATCGAAAATACGGTGCAATATCGCGGACTATACCACGTTTTGGGCGGAATTATTTCGCCGATAGACGGCATTGGACCCAACGACCTCCAAATCGACAGCCTGATTGAACGTGTGGCCGAAGGAAACATCAGGGAAATTATTCTGGCTTTAAGCACAACAATGGAAGGTGATACCACCAATTTCTATATCTACAAAAAACTGGCAAACTTCGATGTAAAAGTATCAATTATCGCCCGGGGAATCTCCATCGGAGACGAAATTGAATATGCCGACGAAGTAACGCTAGGCCGCTCAATTTTAAACCGGACACTGTTTAGTGATTCGTTTAAGATGTAGCAGCCCCTCCCACCCCTGTTTATAAGTGAAAATAGAGTGGTATAAAACATGGTTTCTGTGCCTTGGTTACCTGTCCCGATTTTGTCCCGATTTTGTCTAAAATTTGTCCCAAATCAAATGATTTTTTTTCTAAAGAGGTAAAAAACAAACTACATACAAATAAATATATAAACATATAAATCAATCAATTAAAATAAAAAGGAGTTAGCGTTCTTTCGACTATGCTATACCCTTAATCATTACTATCTGCATCACAATTATGACTTATTTTTTGTCCTGATTTGTCGTCAATACCATTAATAATATCTCTACTTTAATCAGGACATTTTTTTACTTATATTTCATCATTTGTTCACAGCATCTACCATGACATATTCTGTAGCTTTAGCCTTTCCTTCTGTTATAACTAACCTAAGATCCACTAATTTCTTCAATATTCTTTGGGCGGTCTTCTCATGAATTTGTGCATAAGCAGCATAATCTGACTTAGATGTTTGCCGTCGCCCCTTAATATATTCGTAAGCTTTACGTTCTTCACTCTTTAACCCATTAACAATCCTTTTAATTTCATCCATAGAAAGAATTATGTTCCGTGTTATAGTAAGGATGGTATTAATTCCGTCGAAAGAATACACAGGCTTTGGTCTGCATTTTCGAAATTCCTCCATTCCAAAGCCTCGACGTTCAATATATCTCATATCATAGAATACATCTGCCAGTTTAGGATTTCTACTAACTGTCGGCGCTGTGAAATTTTGTAATTTTTCTTTAGGGACGATAGGCCTTCCCTGACTTTTAATTATTATTTCTGTTGGGGTTATATTAACCTGTATTTGGGCGCCTTCAATAGTATAATCTCTGTGTACAATGGCGTTAATAATTGACTCCCTAAGCAACACTATGGATACTTCCATTGTTGATTCGGTATGTTCAAATTGACTTCTATCTATCGTTGGTGGAAAAACATTGTGCAAATATTCTTCTATTTGCTCAGGAATCTTCACCAAAGCTGCGTCAAAATCTTTAATTGAGGACTTATGGTCTTTCTCCTTTTTTACCGTGAATTTTATTCTCGCTTGAGAATATTTATCAGTAGGCTTTTTCCCAAACAAGAGAATACCCCATCCAGTAGGGCGCATTTCTCCTTTGTCGTCTATTTCAATAAATTCCCATTTTGCTAATAATCTATTAAAATCTTCTGAGCCAATTTTATATTCAATATCGGCTTTATCAATATACATCTGTAGTGCATCTTCTGAAAAATCTTTTACATGAAAGTTTCTTAACCCAGTTTCAAATGGATTTCTCGGAGGTTGTATTTCTTGCAAATCAGCTTGACGGGCGCGTTCTCTCGCTTGCTTCAGAAAGTTCTCATTAGCTGATATAATTTGTCCTTGCAAATCTTTTTCGAAGTAATGAATCTCAATCCCTTTTTTCTTTAAAAAATCCGTGCCTTTACTTGCCACAGTTGGATCGGGGTCTTGAATGCCAATATAAACCTTTTTAATTCTTGCATTAACAATTCTTTCTGCACAACCTAGCTTAGGTGACTTACGCGCCCCTGGAGCACAAGGTTCAAGCGTTGCAAAACTATATATCCATCCAGTTTTCGATCTCTGCACTTACGTTCTAAAACTGTAAACTCCGCATGGTCTCCTGAACGAAGTTCTCCTCTATGTGCTGTACCGACTAACACACCATCAGGAGTTGCTAAAATAGCCCCAACTTTAGGATCTGCTTTATCTTCATGTTCCGGTATAGATTTATACATTTCAGAAATAGCAAATTCTTGTAATTCTCTAAATGTATATTTCTCTCCAATAATTGGCTCTTTTTTAGCTTTCATATCCTTATAGTGTGTATTAAAACCATTTTAGCGCACAAAGTTAAATTTTTTTAGGTAAATCCTATATATGCGCCATAAACTTAAACTTCAAAATTTTGAAGTTATAACTTAAAATGTATAACTTCGGGCTTTGAAGTTACTAGAGAAATTCAACAACATAAAAAATTAAATTTATGAGACATTTATTTTTAATCCTATGCTTTTGCATCTCGGCTTTGTGCGTTCAGGCTCAGCAGGATGTGATAAAATTACCTGCTCCGACGAAAACAGGTGGAAAGCCATTGATGGAAGTATTGAATGCGAGACAGTCAATACGGGCATATTCCGGTAAAAGCATTGATAATCAGACTTTATCGAATCTGCTTTGGGCGGCTAACGGATTCAACCGCCCGGGCATGAGAACCGTTCCTTCGGCCAACAATAAACAGGAAGTGGATGTGTATGTGATGTTTAAAACCGGCATCTATTTTTATGATGCAAAAGAAAACAAGTTGACATTGAAGGTGAAAGGCGATTTTATTAAAAGTCTTGGTGGACAGGATTTTGTGAAGGATGCTGCCGTTAATTTGATTTATGTGGCCAATCTCGATAAATCAGGCGCCGGCCAGATTGATACCGGCTATATTTCTCAGAACGTGTATTTGTTTTGTGCTTCGGCAGGTTTGGGGACTGTTGCGCGCGGCTCCTTCGATAAGGCGCTGGCTACGGATATGAAACTTACCGATAAGCAGCAAATAACACTGGTTCAGCCGGTTGGAGTGCCTAAATAAATTTACGAACAAATAAAAAACGAACATTATATGAAAAAGTTGAGTGTTATTTCAATCCTATTCTGCTTGTTTGTGCAGTTGACAATTGCGCAAACCAGTTTATACGATTTCAAGGTAAAAGACATTGACGGCAAAGAATTTGATTTGTCAACATTGAAAGGTAAAAAAGTGCTGGTGGTAAATGTCGCTTCCAAATGCGGATTGACCCCTCAATACGAAGACCTGCAAAAGCTCTATACCCTGTATAGTAATCAGGGCTTTACAATAATTGCTTTTCCGGCCAACAACTTTGGCCAACAAGAGCCCGGAACCAATGAGGAAATCAAAGAATTTTGCAGCTCGAAATACAATGTAACTTTTCCGGTGATGAGCAAAATCGAAGTCAAGGGCGAAGACAAGGCTCCTATTTATAAATGGCTGACAGAGAAATCTGTAAACGGTAAATTCGATGCCGAAGTGCAATGGAATTTTCAAAAGTTTTTGATTGATGAAAATGGTCAATTGGTGGATTTTGTGGCGCCTAAAGAAAAACCGCTATCGGAAAAAATTCTGAATTGGATTGCGGAAAAATAAAGCTAAATACAGTAAATACCAATCTCATTCAGCAGATTGTTGTAGATGCTGTTTTGCCTCAGAACAGATTCATTGCCAATCAAAAATAATTGTTGGCGCGCTCGGGTGAGAGCGACATTCAGTTTCCTGTCAACTGTTTTTTCCCTGTTCAGGTTACAGAAAAAATCCAGTTGATAGGATTTATTTATGCAAAACGACAAGACAATAACATCCCGCTGGCTGCCTTGATAGCGTTCTACGGTGTCAACCATCACGTCTTGAAGTTCGGGAATGCCTGTTTTTTCGAGTTTGTGTTTTATCAAAGCAATCTGATTGCGGTAAGGCGTTATTATCCCCAATGTTTTTTGAGGGTCGAAAAGCCTGTTATTTGCTTTATAGACACTAACTATTGCCTGCGATAAACCGACTGCCATATCGGCTTCCTCCTCACAAACCTTATCATTTATGTAATTGGATGTCAGCGATTTATTTGGGATAAACCCAATCCGTGCTTTGGCCGCCAATGCCTGATAAGGATTCGATTGGTCGTAAATAAGTTCAGTCATGGGATTCTTTTGCCATTCGCCGACCGGAAAAAGTGAACTGTTGTAGAAATATTTGTTGGAGAAATACGACAATTCGTTGTGCATCCGCCCCTGATAGGTCAGGGTTTCATAGGCCTGTTCCCAGCCATTTTTCTGGCATATTCTGAACATCCTCTCAAAATACGATTCACGGCAATCTTTTAATTCTATGTTATTCAGGTCAATATCATCTACTTTCGATTTATATTCATCTTGCAATGTAATGGTTGAGAGCTGTTTATGGTCGCCAATCAAAATAAATTTATCGAATTTAGGGAGAAGCCCGATTAGTTGCGGTTCAAGAATTTGCGAGGCTTCATCAATAATTGCCAAGCTAAATTTCTTCATATCAAACAATTCCGGCTTTCCTGTTATGGAGGCTAAAGTCCCTGCATAAATGCGTTGCCGGTGAATAATCGTTCTCAACTCCTCCCTCGACTGCACCGTTTTGGCTATATTTTGCAATAAGCGGGGACGGTATTTCTCGTTACACGACAACTCGGAGCCGATGCGTATATAATCGTCCTGTCCGCCAAGCGCCTGATTTATAGCCTCGCACAACTCGTCCACCGCCTTGTTGGTGTAGGCAACAACCAATATATCGCAAGCCGGGTCTTTGTAGAAATGCTCAATCAAACGGCGAGCAAAAATCGAAGTTTTTCCAGTGCCCGGAGGCCCTGCTATCAAAAAATAATCCTGTGCGGCGATGGCCTTCTTCAGCACAAAATCGCGCTTGGCTTCTGACGATAATAGCTTGTATTCCTGCTCATTCGCGATAGAGAATGATGATGCCGGTTTTTCCGTACCCAAAAGCAAGGAGCGTTTTTCTGCGGGAGCCGTAAGGAATGAAAACAGACTTTTGTACATCGCATTATAGGCATGGTCTAATTTATCGTGTTCAATAACCCAACGCTGGTATTTGCTGAGGTAATTCTTGTTTTTTTGCTTGTACCTGAACCGGACGGCTATTTCATCGTTCTTTATTTCGGCAATCATTCCTTTCAGTATTTGGTTCGACAAAACCGTGTCCTCCTCGCGTTCGCGTGGATACAAAATGCAGATTTCCCCTTCCCTGAAATTGACAAAATTGACTTGGTTGATTCTTTTGAACCGGATCTTCATATCGTTGCCCAAGTCGTCAATCTCCTGAATTTCCAAATCGGAAATCAGCTCGAATGCGTCCTGCCTTTCCGCAAATTCGCTTGTCCATAGGGCGGCATTACCGAAACTGTTGCTCTCCTCGCCCAGCTTTTGAATGTAAAGCTCCCGCGATAAAAAATTGATGTAACGATAAAAGTATTTTCGCTCCAAACCGGAGATATTTTCTATAATTTCAAACAGACCGACCAGTCGGCTTTTGAGGAATTGAGGGACTTGACGCCCATAATTACTCAGGTCGAAGAGTTGCTCGAATATAATATTAACAGTCTCATTATCACCAATATATAAGTTGTATTCTGTGGCGACAATCAAATTTCGCAGATTGATAATTTCTTTTTCAAGCTGTTTATATGTTGCCGCCATCCGCAAATTCTCGCCCCCATTACCAGCTGCAGAATAAAGTATCATTGGCGATATATCGCGCGCAGTTTTATCAAAAACGCTTTGAATAATTAGGCGATATATGGCTGTTTGCGTCTCGTGATTGAGCGCAATTTTCCCCGGGTCGTCTTTGGGGAAGGGCAAGCCGCCGGATTTTAGTTCTATAATTTTATCGGTTTCTGCCGAATCGTTGGAGAGCTGCAACAAGTCCAAGCGTCCTTGAAATCCGAATTTTTCGCAAAAGAAAGAAGGTTCGAGCGTACATAAATTGGTGTCGATACCGTTCTTGATAAAGTCCTGCACAACCACCCGCTGTATATTTTCAAACTGGGTTTTGGCATTCGACATGAAGTCGATAAAGTCGAATTTATCCTTAATATCGTTGCAACTGGTAAACTCAAAGGGCGATTGCTTGAAGGCCTTCAGGAAAGTGGGATCGAATTTTATTTCTTCGGGATTTTCGCTGTAAACCAGCTCATCCAGAAAGAAATTGGCCAGATTTCCCAGCAAAATATGCTTGGAATTTCTGCTTAACTCGAACTTTTTTCTGAAATAATGCAGATGCGATTTGCCGTAGTTCTGAAAACATTCGGCCAACGCCGAGGCATCTATCAGGTAATCGGGTTCGAGAACAAAGTATTTGGGAATCAGATAGTTTGTTGTTTTTTCCAGTTTTATATCAACGAGATTAAGCTGAGCGCCAACCCACAGTTTTTCAATAGTCGGATTAAACACATCGTTTATTTTCGATACATTATACCGGATAGTCAGTTCTTCGGGAATTAGCGCAGAACGAGTTGTAATCAGCTGATAATGAATATCAATGGCGGTAACATGCACCCTGAGTTTGTGGAGGGGAATACTATCGGCATTTTCATTGATACCGGCATCGGGCATGTCGCTCTCCTCCTCTATCGGATTATTATAAATGATTGATAAAAAGTATGTTACTACATATTTTGCCGCATTGTACTGGCGCTCGGTGATAAGATTTTGCTCGTCCCTCAGCAAAAATGCCGCCTTCACACGGATATTTTGCAATTTCCACTCCAGTTTTTGTGGAAGGTGGTACTTTTGGGCAATGAATATTATCCGCGAAAAAAGAGAGGGAAATTGCAAGGATTCTTCTTTTGTAAGCTCTTTGCATATCCTGTCGAGGAGTTGCTTTAGGGCAATGTACTTTTCTTTTAACGAAAAACCGGAATTGTCAATCTCTTGAATTTCGGATACAATGCTATCAAATTCGACTGAGATTGACATGTTATTTGGTTGTATTTAGGTTGTTATCAGCAAGATAATGAGCCTACTAACTCATCTATATGCGCAATATTGTGCCTGTTCATATAGTCAAGAATGCCATCCGCCACCTTCACCGATATTGTAGGATCAATGAAATTATATGTTCCAATCTGAATGGCCGACGCTCCGGCCAGTATAAATTCAACGGCATCTTGCCAGCACGAAATACCGCCCAAACCTATTACGGGAATCTTAACGGCATGGTAGGTTTGCCATACCATGCGAACTGCAACAGGCTTCAAACAAGGCCCTGAAAGGCCTCCGGTTGCGGTTGACAGGATGGGTTTACGCTTCTCCACATCAATCGCCATCCCCAAAAGCGTATTGATTAGCGATACGCTATCGGCTCCTTCGGCTTCTACCGCGCGGGCAATTTCGGTAATATCGGTTACATTTGGCGATAGCTTGACTATCAGCGTTTTACCGTATGCTTTTCGGACGGCTTTTACCACATTAGCCGCCGATTTGGCCGATGTTCCGAATGCCATACCGCCTTCTTTTACATTGGGGCAGGAGATATTTAGCTCAATAGCCGGAATTTTCTCCAAATTGGCAAGACCTGCGGCACATTCCACATAATCGTCTATGGTTGAGCCCGATACATTTACAATAACATGTGTATCCAAGTCCTTGATTTCGGGATATATATCGGATATAAAGTAATCGACTCCCTTGTTTTGCAAGCCAACAGCATTCAACATACCGGCGCTGGTTTCGGCCATGCGCGGATAGGCATTGCCTTGTCGGGCGTGCAAGGTCGTTCCTTTAACAATTATACCGCCCAACCGGGACAAGTCGATAAAATCGGCAAATTCCTTGCCATAGCCAAATGTTCCCGAAGCTGTCATCACCGGATTCTTCAATTGCAATCCGCCTATCGTTGTTTTTAGTCTATCCATTTCAAGTCTTTTATGTTAAATACAGGCCCTTCGGTGCATACACACAAGTTTCCTTTTTTGGTATTTTCGACGCAGCACAAGCATACTCCAAACCCGCAGGCCATCGTGTTCTCGAGCGATACTTCGCAGGCTATATTGTTGATATTGGCATATTTAGCCACCGCCATCATCATGGGCTTGGGGCCGCAAGTATAGATATTTGTTACCGGTTGCGATTTTAGTACCGAATGGTTGGTAACGTAGCCTTTTTCGCCAAAACTACCGTCTTCGGTGGTGCAAAACAGCTCTCCGTACTTGGCAAATTCATCCAATTGCAACAAGTCATCCTTTGAACGCGCGCCCAAGAGAAATTTGGGTTGGTAGCCTCTCTCTTTCAGTAGCGAACCCCAATATAGCATTGGAGCAGTGCCAACACCACCGCCAATCAGCAGAATGTTAGCGTTTTCCGGCTTATTTTCGGGGAAAGAAAACGAATTTCCGAGGGGTAGCAGGAGGTTTACAGTGTCTTGCTTCTTTAATTCGCCCAACTTTTTGGTTCCGTCTCCAATTTTCTGAATCAGTAGCCACAATTCGTTCGTCAACCGATCCAGATAGTTGATGGATATAGGTCGGCGAAGGAAAGTTTTGGGTGAGTTATCTACCTTAACCTCAACAAATTGCCCTGGAAGCATCTCGGGTAGAGGTGTTTTATCTAATGTCGTAAGTTTTAGGAGACAATAATTTTTGTTTAGCAGAATATTGTCGCTAACAACCAAATCAAGCATTTTTTTCATTGAGCATATACTAAAATCAGGCTCAAAGTTACTGCAAAAAAAGTAAAATTGAAAATCAAAAGCTTATTTGTCGGTTTCAAATACTTCGTAGGTAGTATCCGAATAATAAACAATTATTCGCACTATTTTTTTATCCGGCCTTTCTTTATATACAATTCGCTCATTTACAATAGTTTGAATACCATTTTGAGGGTTACTTAACTCATTCTCCTTGCGATATTCATTTTCTATGGGCTGTGGCTGGGTGTTTACGGGATTTTGAGTGTGAAATAAATCTTGTCTAAACAAATCGGGCGATGATGTTGCTTGTTTTTCGTTGAACGAAGTTGGGGGTGGAGCAATTTTATCCATACCACTTTTATACATGTTCCCATTTCCGGTTATCAACCAGTCGGAATTTATGTAGGGCATCTCTGTCAGGATTTGGGTTATCACATCCAAGCTCGGATTATTTCGCCCTTTCAGAATATGGGATATAACCGCCGGTCCAATTTTTAATTTATCGGCAAACCTGGCAGAAGTCATATTTTCCGCCTCCATTATCGCTCTAATTCGCTCCTTCATACAGATACATTTGTGAATAATAATAACCACACAAATGTATATAGAATAAACGAAATATCAAAACAACATTTGTAATCATTGAGAATACACATAGATACAATTGTAACTTATAAATGGCTGAACAAATGTAATGATAGATTATAGCGGCTTATAATGACTAAACTATTACTTTAATAAGTATAATATAAAATATTAGTTATAATGTAGTTGATTAATTGAAATTGAAATATTTTCAACCGTTTGAGGGAATAGTAACGAAAATGTCGAAATTTATTAAACTAAAACTTCAATAAGTTCAATTAATTAATTGATATGTAGTATATTATATGTGTATAATTAGGGTAATTCTACCTAGAATAATGCGATATATATGCTAACACATTTGTTGATTAGTTTTGTATGTATCTGCTTATATATTTGTAAATACATGATTGTTTACAAATGTAATACATTAGATTGCGTATAGTTTTGTAACTTTTCCCGTCTATAATCTATATTTGTTGCGTATTTTTAGTGATTACAAATGTGAATATTTACAATTAGGCAAAATCTTCTACTATATAGATAAAATAATTTTTTAGAAGTGTTATTTTGTTAAGCCTTGCAGAGAGGCGACACATGATCGCTCTTCAAGCGCCGTTAAAAATAAGCCACAAAGATTTGCTCGCGCTTGGGAGATTGCGGGTCGAGGCCCACAATGACAAATTTGTAGAGACGTGGCGTGCCACGTCTGTTTGTATCGAATTTGTCGTTATAAATGGTCGTGGCACGCCGCACCCCTACCACTCCGTGAATTAAACTCTGTGAAACTCCATGTTTAAGCAAAACGTTGAACTTTTGAACCTTGAACTTTAAACTCGCCGAGAATGGCGTATTTGGAATCAAAAAATATTTTTTTGAGAATATTGAAAAAATATTTAATGCTACTTTATGGAATTCCTGCCCCCTTACACTCTATAAGACAAAGAACGATAAAGAAGTATTAACCTATTAAAAACCAAAAATCATGGCACGGAATATAAATTTAAACTCGTCTGATTGGTGCGATATTATTTTTGAAGGAAAAAACAAAGCGTATGGAGCGTATGCGATGCGGCAATCATCCTCCCGCAGGCACCTGATAGCTTTTAGCAGTGTAGTAGTATTGGTGGCCCTGGTTGCTTCCATCCCTAAAATTATGGATGCCGTAGCGCCCGTTTTCAACGAACACCTGAAATATGACGATACCGTTGTTATAAGCGACATCACAATAATAGAACCACTTGAGGAGGAAATTATTGAGCCTTCGCGGTTAGCGCCCCCACCGCCGCCAACGGTTGCTTCAATAATATTTACACCTCCTATTATTACTCCCGATTCGGAAGTTACGCCCGAAAATGAAATGAACTCACAAGAAGCTTTGAGGGAATTTGATGGAATAATATCAACTGTAACAAACATTACCGATAATCACGAAGGGATAGACCCAAGAGATCTACGAGAAGAGGATAGGAATATAACCGGTGAAGGTGATGGCGGCGGTGGCGTTCGGGAGTTTGTAGAACAAATGCCTCAACCCGTAGGAGGAACCAGCGAATTGATGGATTACTTGAGAAAAAACCTGAAATACCCGGTACCATCCATCGAAGCCGGTGTCGAAGGTCGTGTTTTCATCAAATTTGTTGTCGGAAAGGATGGCAGCATCTCGGGAGTACATGTACTTAAAGGTTTAGACCCGCTTTGCGACAAAGAAGCTATCAGGGTGGTTGAAAAAATGCCGAAATGGATTCCGGGTATGCAAAACGGTAATAAAGTTGCTGTATATTACACACTTCCTATTATATTTAAGTTGATGAAGTAGCCCCCTCCAGCCTCCCCCTAGGGGGAGGCTTAGAACGCAAAGGACTGTCTTAAAAGTCTGTCATCCCGTGCTTGACACGGGATCTCCTAACAAACATCATCTAGTTGTCAGGAGATTGCGGGTCGGAGCCCGCAATGACAACCTCAGAAAAAGACTTTTGAGACACCCTCTTCTATTTTTACGTTTAAAAATTTACTTTTCCAACCACAACGAAAAGAAGCGGTCGTATACATAATAACTACCATCTTCATCCTGCAATATCAGGGTTTTATCCGCCAAAGACGTTAGAGCTAACTTTACACTACTGAGTGCGGTCAGATTGTGTTTTCGCATAAAAGATGCCTCAAACGGAGCCGATACTTTGTGTCCTTTGGCAATAGCCCTCAGCACACGCAACTGTCCTGCCGTAATAATTTCGCAATAGGTCTTGAATGTGGCATTTTCTTCCTGCAAAACATCATCAATTATCAAGTCAACATCCTGCTGTCCGGGCTTCGCTTTATTTATCGCAAATAGTTGATTCAATATAAATTGAACATACCAGGTATGTCCCAGCATTTTTTCGTAAACGAAGTCAAAAACGGCAGCATCAAGTGTTTTACCATAATCATCGAATAGTTGACCGGCAAACTGACGGTAGGTATCAATCGGAATCTCTTTTAATCCTATTTTTTGCGTACTTTGATAAAAGGGGCGATTGGCAGCCGAAAACATGGCATCCATCAAATGTTTCTTGCTTCCGGCAAAAATAAACTTCACATTGGGCAAAAATTGCATATAAGAACGCAACAAAGCCTCCACTCCTTTTTCGGGATAATCAATGATTTGCTGAAATTCATCAATGGCGATGTAACATCTTTTGCCCGATGCCTTGAGATAAGCGAAAATCTCCTGTAATCCTGCTTCGGATTGTTCCGGTTGTATATTTAACGTTACCGTGGGACTGCCTGTTAATGCATCGAACGAGAACAATGGGCGGAAACTTTTGAAAAATTCCGAAACCTGTTTTACCATCGTTTCGGAATAATTATCCAATTCTCCAAGTACGGTTTTGCCCAACATCACTACAAACCCGTGCAAATTTTGCGTAGAAAATATATCCAGGTAAAAGCAACGGATATTTTTATCACGCTCATGCAATTGATAAAAGGCATGGTGTATTAATCCGGTTTTGCCTATACGGCGAGGGCTGATAAGCGAAACATTACGGTCGTTCGACAAGGCCGAGATAATCTTTTCGGTTTCTATTTCTCTGTCGCAAAAATAAGCGGGACTGTGATAACCGGCCACTAAGAATGGATTATTTAAGTTTGCTTTCATACGAACAATTCAATAAAACATAAAACATGAAACATAAAATATGAAATGCAAATATACAGCTATTTTTTTATATTACAAAACATGAAACATGAAACATAAAATATGAAATGTAACGGTTTAATTATTCAAATCAATATCTTTTACCCAAAGGTCTTGATTTTCAATATACTCTCTCAGTCTCGCTGTTTCTTCACTTCTGAAACGCTTGTCTGTTTTATCCAAAGCGCTTGATTTCTCGCTTGCTTTAAGGTTGTTGATGGCTGTTTGGATAGTTGCACCATACCTAACCTCGCTCTTTCCTGAAATGATACGTTGTATTTCATTTTGCATATTGTTATTGATGGGATACAATTTTAGTTACAAAAATAATACTTTTAATCAATATATCCAAAGCCTTGGCACATCACAGAACGGGCATTTCGCCCTTTCACCAACCAGTAATCAGGTCAAACGCATGAAAAAATTTAGCGCCACTGTTACGAATGAGATTCCTCCCTTTGGTCGGAATGACTCGCCTGTTAGCGCTTTAAGGGATGAGGAAGCGGCGGCGAAGCCGCCGCTTCCTCATCCTCTCTCCCAAAAAGGAGACAGTCATTCCGACCAAAGGGAGGAATCTCCTGCTCATATCAGTAACTTTACCGAAAGGCATAAGCCGTAAAATTTTTCATGCGTTCGCCCTGACCAGTAACAATTTTAGTTTCGTTTTTGGTTTTTTTACTGTACTTTTGTGGCCTACTAAATTATGTAGTTAGCAATGGAAAGTCCTTACATATTATTTAATCGTGAGAAGTGGGCGTCTTTGGGCGAAACCGAACCTTTGACTTTGACAACCGATGACGTCAGGAAGTTGAAAGGTATAGACGATGAGCTTTCTATTGAAGAGGTCAAGGAGATATACCTGCCTTTGTCGCGTTTGCTCAATTATTATGTGAATGCCCGAACCGGCAGGCAGGCTCTTATAATGAATTTTTTGAACGAAAATCCGCAAAAAACGCCATTCATTATAGGTATTGCCGGAAGCGTATCGGCAGGAAAAAGCGCCATAGCGCGCGTATTGCAGGCATTGTTGAGCCGCTGGAAAAAACACACACATGTTGCCTTGATAACAACGGACGGGTTTTTGTATCCCAACGCCATATTGGAGGAAAAAGGATTGATGCTGAAGAAAGGCTTTCCCGAATCGTACGATATTCAGCGGTTATTGCAGTTTGTGAATGACGTGAAATCGGGGAAGACTACGGTGGAGGCTCCCAAGTATTCGCACGTAACGTATGATGTGGTACCCAACCAGACCGAAGTAATCAATCGCCCCGATATACTTATTCTTGAAGGACTTAACGTTTTGCAGAGTAAAATAGATTATCCGCAGAACAAGGCGCGCGCCTTTGTTTCCGATTACCTCGATTTTTCGATATACGTTGATGCCGAAGAGGATATGCTGGAAAAATGGTATATCTCGCGCTTCCTGAAATTCAGGCAATTGGCTCTTAGGGATGAGAATTCTTATTTTCACCATTTTGTAAATATTCCACAGGATGATGCCGTGAAAATGGCGAAAAGCGTGTGGCGTGAAATAAACAGGAAAAACCTTCGCCGGAATATCCTCCCCACACGCGAACGCGCCGGCCTGATTTTACACAAAGGAAACAACCATATCGTGGACTATGTGAGGTTGAGAAAATAATGGTTAATCGGGCGTGGCGCGCCTACAATATGAAATACAGACATGGCGCTCCACGTCTCTACAATATTCTAATTTAAAAAGATTGTTTTATGTTTACGTTAATGGCTGTTATATTTGTTTTTGGGTATATCTGCATTGCCCTCGAACACGTTATTCATGTTAATAAATCGGCTACGGCCTTGTTGTTGGGCTGTGTTATGTGGGTTTGCGTGGCAGTGGCGTCTCCATCGCTCACATTTGTATTTCCCGATTTTCAGGACTATCTCCTGTCCCACCCCGATAGCACATTCAGCTCATGGTTAACCAGTTATCCTTTGCTGGAACACTTGGGAGAAACCGCCGAAATTTTGTTTTTCCTGATTGGAGCCATGACTATTGTCGAATTAATTGATTCTCACCAGGGTTTTACGGTTGTAACCGACAAAATTAAAACCACCAAAAAAACCAGCTTGCTGTGGATTATCAGCATCTTCTCATTTTTCATGTCGGCTGTTCTCGATAATATGACTACCACCATCGTTATGGTCGCCTTGATTCGCAAGTTGATTACCGAGAAAAGCGACAGGTGGCTGTTTGCCGGAGTAATTGTGCTGGCCGCAAATGCCGGAGGCGCCTGGTCGCCCATAGGTGATATAACAACAATCATGCTTTGGGTAGCAGGAAAAGTCAGCAGCTTAAATATCATCTCCGAAACATTTTTGGCTAGTTTGGTATCCATATTGGCGCCCCTGATCATACTCACATTCAAGCTGAAAGGCAATATGCATAAACCCGATAATCAACTGAACGACCACCTGGGCAGTTCGATTCCCGAGTGGCAGCGTAAATTGATATTCGGGGTTGGCATAGCAGCGTTATTGTTTGTTCCCGTATTCAAAACAATAACCCATCTTCCGCCCTATTTGGGTATGCTTGGCGGGTTGAGTATTCTCTGGATTTTGACCGATATTATGCATCGTAAAAACCACGACCGGATGACGTATAACTCGGTGGTTGCCATCATAAAAAAGATAGATACGCCCAGCGTGTTGTTCTTTCTGGGAATATTAATGGCGGTAGCTGCCCTGCAAACTTTCGGACATTTGCATCTCATGTCCGAATCGCTGGATGCAATGCCTTTGGGCGAACCTCAAAAGTATTATGCCATAACACTGGTTATAGGCGTGTTATCGTCTATTGTAGATAATGTGCCGCTGGTAGCGGGCGCCATGGGCATGTATAATTTTCCGGTGGATCATTATTTTTGGTCGTTTTTGGCGTACGCAGCCGGAACAGGCGGAAGTATCCTGATTATAGGTTCGGCAGCCGGTGTGGCAGCAATGGGCATGGAACGGATAGATTTTATCTGGTATGTGAAAAGAATATCGTGGCTTGCTCTTGCCGGATACCTTGCGGGCGCCGCGGTATATATTCTGCAAAAAACGCTGCTGGGGCTGTAATGTTAATTCGTTAATCAGGGCAAACGCATGAAAAATTTTAGTACTACTGTTACGGATGAGATTCCTCCCTTTGGTCGGAATGACTCGCCTGTTAGTGGTTTAAGGGAGTAGGAAGCGGCGGCTTCGCCGCCGCTTCCTACTCCCCTCTCCCCAAAAGGAGACCGTCATTCCGACCAAAGGGAGGAATCTCCTGCTCATATCAGCAACTTTATCGAAAAACATAAGCAGTAAAATTTTTCATGCGTTTGCCCCTGACTTTCAACTCAAATCCCTTGAACGTTAAACATAAATTTCGTATCTTTGCAGGTTAATTTAGAAACGCAATAGAATAATATGCCTGTAACGTTACCCGATAATTTACCAGCAATAGAGCTGTTGAAAAAGGAGAATATTTTTGTTATGTCCCAATTAAGGGCTAACACACAGGATATTCGCCCCTTAAAGGTATTGATTTTGAATCTGATGCCTCTGAAAATTGCGACAGAGACAGACCTGATACGTTTATTGTCCAATTCGCCCTTGCAAATAGAAGTGGATTTTTTGAAACTATCGACTCATACTTCAAAAAATACGCCTCAGGAACACATGCAGGCTTTTTACAAAGATTTTGAGGAGGTTAGCCAACAAAATTACGATGGCTTGATTGTTACCGGTGCGCCTGTCGAAATGATTGATTTTGAAGAGGTTGAATATTGGTCGGAACTTATGTCCGTTTTCGATTGGGCACGCAAGCATGTTACTTCGTCTTTCTATATCTGTTGGGCAGCCCAGGCGGCTCTTCATCACTTTTACGGGATACAGAAGTATCTTTTGCCCGAAAAAATGTTCGGAATTTTCAAGCATACCATCAACGATCGCCGTTTCCCGTTGTTCAGGGGATTCGATGATGAATTTTACGCACCTCATAGCAGGCATACCGAAATAAGAAAAGAGGATATTGATAAATTCGCCGAGCTCCAGATACTTTCCGAATCGGAAGAATCGGGAATATACATTGTTGCCGGACGAGGCGGTCGCGAATTTTATGTAACCGGACATTCCGAATATTCGCTCTACACGCTTCACAACGAATACGTCCGCGATTTGGAAAAGGGATTGCCGATAGCTGTTCCGAAACATTATTACAAACGCGACGACCCCACGCTGAAGCCTGCTTCCCGCTGGACAGGACACGGTAATCTGCTGTTCAACAACTGGATGAACTACTTCCTGTATCAGGAAACGCCTTACGATTTAACCAAAATAGAGGAGTTGGAAGAAATAAAGCCCATCGAAAAATGAGCTTCCTGTTGAAGTTAAAATTCGGAAAATGGAAAGCGGAAACATATTATTAGCATTTGCATTAACCACCATTGCCGGTTTATCGACCGGTATTGGCAGCCTGATAGCTTTTTTGGCAAAGCACACAAATACCAAATTCTTGTGCGCATCGCTGGGATTTTCGGCAGGTGTCATGATTTATGTTTCGTTTATGGAAATGATGCCGCAGGCAAATAGCCAATTAATCTCGATTTTTGGCGAGAAAACAGGAACCTTGTACTTGATATTTGCATTTTTTGCCGGAATAGCCCTGATAAACCTGATAGACTTTCTGATACCCGAATCGGTGAATCCCCACGAAATTCACAGTGTGGAAGAGATGAGCAATGATTCGACGCTAAGACGAACCGGCATTCTGGTTGCCCTTTCGATAGCTATCCACAATTTTCCCGAAGGAATAGCCACATTTACTTCGGCGTTGAACACCTTGGATATTGCCATCCCCATTACCGTTGCCATTGCCATCCACAACATACCCGAGGGCATTGCTGTAGCTGTGCCCATCTACCATTCTACGGGCAGCAAGAAGAAAGCCTTTTGGTATTCTTTTCTGTCGGGATTGGCCGAACCATTCGGGGCATTAATCGCATACTTCTTCCTGATGCAGTTCTGGAGCCCTGCGCTGAACGGAATCATTCTGGCAGTAGTATCGGGCATTATGGTTTTTATATCGCTGGACGAACTTCTGCCAAGCGCCGAAAAATACGGAAAACACCATATTTCTATCATGGGCCTGGTCGGTGGAATGGCCTTGATGGCCTTTAGTTTGTATCTTTTTGTTTGACAAATTAATATAGCGTATGCAAGCATTGGTCAAAGTGATTATTCCTGTTTATAAAACTGCCCTGTCGGAGTTTGAAAAAAAAGCATTATCGAATAACCTGAGTGTATTGTCGAAACATCCGGTTGTTTTTGTATCGCCCGACTCGCTGGACCTGTCGCCAATCACAGATTCCCTGGATAAGAATCTGAATATTAGTATCGAACAGTTTAACGACCACTACTTTTTCAGAGGCCTCGACGGATACAATGAGTTGCTGTTGTCCATCGAATTTTATGCCCGGTTCCGCGATACAAGCTATATATTGATATGCCATACCGATGCTTTTGTATTTCGGGACGAGTTAATTGCCTGGTGCGAAAAAGAATACGATTACATTGGAGGCCCCTGGATTGGTTCGGCAGACAACAAATGGGTAAATACAATCAATCATATACTGCATGTACTGAAATTGAAGAAAAAACGAGACCGGTGGCATTTGTTTCATGTTGGTAATGGTGGATTTTCGCTCCGAAAAGTAAAAACAGCCTACAAAATAGTGGAAGAATTCAGGGCTGTTATTGATCAGCTTCTTTCCGAAAGACCCGGTAATATTTTTGCGGTGGAAGATGTATTTTGGTCTTTCAAGGCAAAAGAACTACTCCCCTCGTTCGCGATTCCCCATTATGTCGAAGCATTGGATTTTGCCATGGACAGAAAACCGGCAAAAGCAATGAAGCTGAAAAAAGACCGGAACCTCCCTTTCGGCATCCACGGTCTGAAGAAAAAGGAAATCAGAAAATATTGGGAACCCATCATCGAACAAACCCTCAAATCAAAGTCCTGAACCGTGATTTTTACAAGATGAATAAGATTTCAGGGATTTTTTACCGCAAAAAATACCCCGATTTCACGGCATTCATTACATTGGCCGGCGCTTGGCCTTGCTGCAATTCGTTCCGCATAAAATCCATGTAGGGCGCCACATGTTCAAAAAATTGGTGATAGCCTTTGCACAAGTAGTTGAGTCCGGGTTCGCCTGTGGCTGTTTCTATCAAGCGGTTCTTGGGACACTCGCCATAGCAGGCAAACAGGTATTCGCAGGCTTTGCACTGGCCGGGCAATTTATCGTACTTGTCATTTCCAAACTGTATTTGCCTGGGCGAATACATCATCCCGGTCAAGGTTGCCGTCCTGATATTGCCCAATTTGTACTGAGGAAAAACAAAGTGGTCGCAGGCATACACATCGCCGTTAAACTCCATCACTCCGGCATGTCCGCAGGTTTTTGCCAGGGAACATAAGCCCGAAGACTCGCCAACCCAATTGGCCAAAGTAGAATCGAAATACTGGATATAAAACTCACCCACGTCATTCCTCACCCATTCATCGAAGATGCTTATCAGGAATTTTCCCCACTTTTCGGCGGGAACGCTCCATGAGGCCATTTTTCCGTCAATTTGTTCCACAATGGGCGTAAACTGAATAAAACGGCAGTCGAGCGCCTTAAAAAAGTGATAAAATTCGAGCGGGTAATCGACATTGAAATCGTTCACTACCCCCATTATATTGAACTCAACCTGATGCTTCTTCAATAAATTAATGCCGTCCATCACCTTCCTGAAAGAAGGGCCACCGGTAGCCGTTGTCCGGTATTTATCGTGCAAGCGCTGCGATCCGTCCACCGATATGCCAATGAGGAAGTTGTTGTCCTTGAAAAATCGGCACCATTCATCGGTCAGTAATGTACCGTTTGTTTGCAGGCAATTGTCGATTTGTCGGCCCCTGCCGTATTTTTTCTGAAAAGCCAATGCCCTTTTGTAGAAATTTATGTCGCGCATCAAGGTTTCGCCGCCATGCCAGGTGAAAAGCGCTTGCGCCATGGTTTGCGATTCGAGGTACTGGCGGGTAAATTCCTCCAGGGTGTCATCGGTCATCACAAACTTGCGTTCGTCGGGATATAACTCTCTCTTATCGAGGTAATAACAATATTTACACCTGAGGTTACACAATGCGCCAACCGGCTTGAGCATCACATAAACAGGTTTGGCAAATGCCGATGTATAAGTTGCTGTTGTATTCATATCGAGGGTGCAAAAATACTTCGTAGTTTTTTATGGGGAAATACCATGTGTGTGGTAGATTGGCGATTAATTTGAAACCTCAAATTATAGCCCATCGGTCTTGCATATCAATAGAAAACAGTCTCATTCTCCCTCATAGCTTGTCCGTAGGACATTCACCCGTGTATCCCCTACGGGGAAAATGGTTAATTGTAATGCTATTTTTCTATTGATATAGTATTTTCCTATTATAAAAGCAAAAATGCTGTTTTTCAGTTTAGGGGGTATCTATTTTATAATCATAACCCATGCGTTTTAATGCTTTTTGAGCCGATGCGCCACCTTGTTCGGCGGCTTTACGATACCATTTTACGGCCTCGGTATAATTCTTTGCTACGCCATCACCTTTTTCATACATATCGCCTAAATTGTGTTGGGCCACTATATTACCTTGCTCTGCCGCTTTGCGATAGCATTTTACGGCTTCTACATAATTGTGATTATCATAATATATATCACCCTTTTCGCACAAAGCCACAGGGTCTTCTTTGTAGAATAATATAAATAACAAAAGGGCAAAATAAAATAAACCAACGCATCCCAGTACAATTATTTTTGGATTTAGAGGGTTATTTTTCTTCATTTTCGATTCGATTTTTCCTTGTTACAAAGATAGATTTTTAATGAAAATAAAAAAATAAAAAATTAAATTTAAACGCGAAATTGCAACAAGGCAATGTTTTAATTAATTCTTTGCGCTTCTGCCTCTTATTTTTAGTCAACCAATCAACTCTCGTAGCTCCGTAACTTGTAACTCGTAACTAAAATGCGTAAATTTGCCGGAGGAAAAATATATAAATGAACATCTATCAAGAAGAATTAGAAAAGGATTTGCTTATCCGCCGGCATAAATTGCAGGCAGTGATGCAGCTAAATGGCGTTGATGCCTGCATATTAGCTACCAATCTCAACCTGTTTTATATGGCCGGATGCGTTTACAGCGGATACTGTTATCTACCGGCCGATGGCGAAGCTTTTCATTTTGTGAAAAGGCCGAACGACATAAATTTGCTGAATACCAGCTATATACGAAAGCCCGAACAGCTCGTCGAGGAGTTGCAAAAACACGACCTGCCGCTTCCGAAGAAAATACTGCTCGAAACCGATTCGCTGCCTTACAACGATTGCCTGCGCCTGATGTCCTCGCTACAGGTTACCGAAACACTCAATGCATCCACTACGCTGCGAAAGATAAGAAGCATAAAAACCGGCTTTGAATTGTCGCAGGTGAGGGAATGCGCCAAAATACATCAGGAAGTTTACAGCCAAATCCCGTCGCTATTCCGAAGGGGCATGACCGATTTGGAATTTCAGATTGAGATTGAGAGGTGTATGCGCTTGCATGGCTCGATGGGCTTGTTCCATACCTACGGCGAAAACATGGACATACACATGGGCAGTTTGCTCACCGGAGAGAATGCCGAAGCGCCCTCTCCTTTCGATTTTGCCTTGGGTGGAAAGGGTTCCGACCCTACTCTCCCGCTCGGAGCATCGGGAATAAAGATAGAGGAAGGGAACACCATCATGGTGGATATGGCCGGAAATTACAGGCCATGGATGACCGACATGAGCCGGATATACTCGGCAGGTAAAACCTCGGAGTTAGCCTACAAAGCGCATCGGGTATCCATTGAAATATGCAATGCGATTGGCTCGAAAGCAAAACCCGGCCTTGCCTGCTCCGATTTATACAACTTATCGCTCAACATTGTCAGGCAAAACAAACTGGAAGCTTATTTTATGGGGACTGGTCAACAGGCCAGGTTTGTCGGCCACGGCGTAGGTCTCGAAATAAATGAGCCTCCGGTATTGGCTCCCCGATCGAATGAAGTATTGGAACCCAACATTGTTTTGGCGGTGGAACCTAAATTCGTGATACCGGGCATTGGCGCTGTCGGCATCGAAAATACATACCTTGTAACTGAAACAGGATTGGAAAAGATAACCATCTTTGAAGAAAATATAATTGAATTATAAAGCCCCTCCAACCTCCCCGAAGGGGAGGCTCTGGATCCCCCCTACGGGGGGCGGGGGGGCTTTAAAGATAATTTTTATGAAAACAATCAATATAAAAGGGGAATTAATCGACCTCTCGCAGCCTGTTGTAATGGGCATACTGAACGTAACCCCCGACTCGTTTTACGAAAACAGCCGCAAACAGAGCGAACCGGAGATACTGGCACGGGTAGAAGAAATTATTGCGCAAGGTGGAGCCATTATTGATATTGGCGCACAGTCAACACGCCCCACATCGGCGCTTGTGGGCGCCGAAGAAGAAATCCGGCGGCTGGACTTTGCCCTGAAAGCGATACGGAGCAAGTATCCCGATGTGATTATTTCGGTCGATACCTTCTACTCGTCGGTAGCGCGATTCTGCGTGGAAGAGTATGGGGTGGATATTATCAACGATATTTCGGGCGGGGAAATAGATACGGACATGTTCGACACC
The DNA here is from genome assembly GCF_054601255.1 of Viscerimonas tarda. Taxonomy (NCBI): domain Bacteria; kingdom Pseudomonadati; phylum Bacteroidota; class Bacteroidia; order Bacteroidales; family Dysgonomonadaceae; genus Viscerimonas; species Viscerimonas tarda. The sequence continues at coordinate 111,551 of NZ_BAAHWV010000005.1, forward strand.
GTTGCCGGGCTGCAAGTCCCCTACATCCTTATGCACATGCGCGGAATGCCGTCCACCATGCAAAACTTCTGCCATTACGAGAACCTCATTCAGGAGATATTCTATTATTTCTCGGAAAAAATCGCCCGCTTGCATCTGTTGGGCGTCAACGATATTATCCTTGATCCGGGCTTCGGATTTAGTAAAAATACACAACAAAACTATGAATTGATGTCTCGTCTTGCCGATTTTCATATTTTTGAATTACCTTTGCTTGTGGGGATTTCGAGAAAAACGATGATATATAAACTCTTGGACGCTACCCCGCAGGAAAGCCTCAACGGAACGGCGGTATTAAATACCTACTCGCTCCTCAACGGGGCCAATATACTGAGGGTTCACGATGTAAAAGAGGCTGCCGAAGCCGTAAAGATTGTTCAACAACTGAAAGTATTTAAGTAACAAAAGCTTATGTTCGATAATTTTGGGATAAAAGATATAATTGATATTTTATTGGTTGCATTTTTCATGTATCAATTGTATCTTCTCGTTAAAAAATCGGGCTCAACTACTATTTTTAAAGGTGTTATTACTTTCGTGATTATTTGGATACTTGTGTCCAAAGTCTTTGAAATGAGGTTATTGGGAGCCATATTCGACACGCTGGTCAATCTCGGCGTACTGGCGCTTATTATTCTCTTTCAGGACGAAATCAGGCGTTTCCTTATCTCTCTGGGTTCGAGCAAGGCCTTCAATTCCATAGCCGGATTTTTGGGCATAAAAACGACCAAGAAACGTTACAACATAGATGTAGCTCCTATTGTTCTGGCTTGTACAAACATGGCTAAAACAAAAACCGGCGCCATAATAGTCATTGAGCAGGAAATTGTTCTCCGGTTTATCGAAGAAACGGGCGAAATAATTAATGGCGATATAAATTCCCGCCTGATTGAAAATATTTTCTTCAAAAACAGCCCCCTTCACGATGGGGCGATGATTATATCCAACGGCAAAATCAGAGCGGCAGGTTGCATCCTTCCCCTATCGCAAAACCCCAATATAGCCAAACAACTGGGTTTGCGCCACCGGGCAGCCTTGGGCATAACCGAAGAATCGGATGCAAAAGTAATAGTCATATCCGAAGAACGAGGAAAAATATCTTTTGTGCAGGATGGCAAAATAAAATCCAATATTACGCCCGAAAAACTGCAAAGTATTTTGAATAAATCGTTTAATAAGTAACGGTAAGTACATCCGGTAATGAAGAATAAACTCATTTATATTTTACCCATTGTAGCCATTTGTGGATTGGGAGCCGTCTTTTTGTCGAATAAAATTATCGGCAAATCGGTTTTGGAGCGGAAAAATCCCTACGTGTCGTCTATGGTGCATTCTATTGAGGCGCCGGACGAAGTTATGTTTGCCGGAGAGACCACCAATCTGGAACGCTTCGATTTACACGAGCGCTACGACAGGGAAATCAACAGTTTTGCCTACTATCATTCCACCACCCTGCTACTGATTAAACGGGCAAACCGCATTTTCCCCATTATCGAACCGATACTGAAGGAGAATGGTATTCCCGACGATTTCAAATACCTGGCTGTTATCGAAAGCTCGCTGAATCCGCGCGCTTTTTCATCGGCCAAGGCTGCCGGATTGTGGCAATTTATGCCTGCTACGGCAAAAATATACGGCTTGGAAGTCGGCAACGAAGTGGACGAGCGCTATTCGATTGAAAAATCGACCAAAGCGGCATGTAAATACCTGCAAGCGGCATACACCCGGTACCGAAGCTGGAAAAGCGCCGCCATTTCCTACAATGCCGGTACGGGCAAAGTCAGCGACGAGAGAGAGAAGCAACAGGTGGACGATAGTCTGGATTTGTGGCTGGTGGAAGAATCGTCCCGCTACTATTTCAGGATGGTGGCGGCAAAGTATCTGTTTGAATCGCCTGCCCGATACGGATTTATCTTGCGTCAGCATCAACTCTATAAACCCATCGACTTCAAGGAAGTAGAGGTAAGCGAAAGCATCGCCGATTTATCGGAATTTGCAAAAGACAAGGGCATTACTTACGCCCAGCTCAAAGAATTTAATTCGTGGCTCCGCGACCGGAAACTGACCATAACCGCCAAAAACCCGAAAACATACACCATACTTGTTCCAAGCAAGGAATCGTTGTATTACCGAAAAGGAGAAAAAATAAAAGTCCACGATAAAAACTGGATTGTAGAAGATTAAACGTCGAAAAAAAGAGACAGAAATAGAGTAAATGAAAGAGTTTATTGAAGAAACCGAAGAAATAAGCGTACTGGGAGCGCGTGTGCATAACTTAAAAAATATTGACGTAAATATCCCCCGTAACTCATTGGTTGTGATAACCGGACTGAGTGGCAGCGGGAAGTCTTCGTTGGCTTTCGACACTATTTTTGCAGAAGGCCAGCGGCGTTATATCGAAACCTTTTCGGCCTATGCCCGCAATTTTATAGGCAATATGGAACGTCCCGATGTGGACAAAATCACCGGGCTTAGTCCGGTCATTTCCATCGAACAAAAAACCACCAACCGCAACCCGCGTTCGACCGTGGGCACTACCACCGAAATATACGACTTTCTGCGGTTGTTGTATGCCCGGGCAGGCGATGCCTATTCTTACGAGACGGGCGAAAAAATGGTTAAATACACCGGGGAGCAAACGCTGGAACTGATTCTGACCCAGTATATCGGCAAGAAAATATACTTGCTGGCGCCGGTTGTAAAAAACAGGAAGGGGCACTACAAAGAGTTGTTTGAACACATCCGCAAAAAAGGCTTTTTGCATGTAAGGGTCGATGGCGAAATAATGGAAATAATCCCCGGAATGCGTGTTGACCGGTACAAAAACCACAGCATCGAGATTCAGATTGACAAGCTTGTGGTATCGAACAAATTTGAGGATAAACTGAAGGCGAGCGTTCGTGTCGGCATGAAACAAGGCGACGGGTTAATCATGATACAGGACGTAGAGACCGGCGAAATCCGCCATTTCAGTAGCCGGTTGATGTGCCCCACAACAGGTTTATCGTATGCCGAACCGGCTCCGCACAATTTTTCGTTCAATTCGCCACAAGGTTCTTGTCCCAAGTGCAAGGGCTTGGGCGTTGTCAGTCAAATCGACATGGACAAGATTGTGCCCAAATCCGAACTCAGCATTTATGCAGGAGGTATATCCCCGCTGGGAAAATACAAGAACTCCCTGTTTTTCTGGCAGATAGAAGCCATTTGCGAAAAATACGGCATAAGCATCAAAACGCCGATAAAAGACATTCCCGAGGAAGCCCTCGACGAAATAATGTTTGGCGCCGAGGAGCGTTTGCAAATCAAGAACGAATCGTTGGGAAACTCCAATTACCTGGTTGCTTTTGAGGGTGTTGCAAAATACATCAACATGCAGCAGGAAGCTGAAGCCTCCGCTTCGGCTCAAAAATGGGCGGGACAATTTATTAAAACTATCGCCTGCCCCGATTGCAAGGGTCAGCGCCTGAATAAGGAAGCCCTGCACTACAAAATAAACGACAAAAACATCGCCGAACTCGCCGAAATGGACATCCGGCAACTGTACGACTGGGTGAAGGGCATGGACAAGCATATTTCGGAAAAGCAAAAACAAATTGCCGGCGAAATACAAAAAGAAATTCTATCACGGATTGGTTTCTTGCTGGACGTGGGCTTGGATTATCTGTCGCTGAACCGGGCATCGGCAACTTTATCCGGCGGCGAAAGTCAGCGGATACGTCTGGCTACACAAATCGGCTCGCAGCTGGTAAATGTGCTCTACATCCTGGACGAGCCAAGCATCGGCTTGCACCACAGAGACAACTTCAGGCTGATTAATTCGCTGAAAAAACTGCGGGATTCGGGCAACTCGGTTATTGTGGTGGAACACGACAAGGACATGATGCTGGAAGCCGATTATGTAATTGATATGGGTCCCTTTGCCGGTAGAAAAGGCGGAGAAGTGGTCTTTGCCGGAACGCCCGCCCAAATGCTCAAAGCCAATACCCTGACAGCCGACTACATAAACGGGAAAAAGCAAATAGAAATCCCCGAAAAAAGACGGAAAGGAAACGGCCTGAACATTGTATTGAAAGGCGCCACCGGACACAACCTGAAAAACGTGGACGTAACTTTCCCCCTGGGTACATTCATCTGCATCACAGGGGTATCGGGAAGCGGGAAATCGAGCTTGGTGAACGGCACATTGCAGCCTGTCCTCAGCCAGCATTTCTACAAATCGCTGGCCGATCCGCTCCCCTACCAAGCCATTGAGGGTATTGACAACATCAACAAAGTTATCAGCGTCGATCAATCGCCCATCGGCAGAACTCCCCGCTCCAATCCGGCAACCTATACCGGCATTTTTTCCGACATCCGCAATTTGTTTGTCGGCCTGCCCGAAGCCAAAATCCGGGGCTATAAACCCGGACGCTTCTCGTTCAACGTAAAGGGTGGACGCTGCGAGGCCTGCAGTGGAAACGGCTACAAAACCATTGAGATGAATTTTCTGCCCGACGTGCTTGTTCCTTGCGAAGAATGTCAGGGCAAAAGATACAACAGGGAAACCCTCGAAGTGCGATTCAAAGGTAAATCAATTGCCGATGTGCTGGATATGACCATCAACATGGCTGTCGAGTTCTTCGAGAATACGCCCCATATATTGAATAAAGTAAAGGTGTTGCAGGAAGTGGGACTGGGCTACATCAAACTGGGACAGCCGTCCACCACACTCTCGGGCGGCGAATCGCAACGGGTGAAGCTGGCCACCGAGCTATCCAAAATAGACACGGGCAACACCCTCTACATCTTGGACGAACCAACCACCGGCCTGCACTTTGAAGACATCCGTGTGCTATTGGACGTACTCAACAAACTGGTTGACAAAGGAAACACCATTATCGTGATAGAACACAACCTCGATATAATAAAATGTGCCGATTACATCATCGAAATGGGTCCCGAAGGCGGTATGCGCGGCGGCGAAGCGCTTAGTCAGGGATTTGTTAGCTAATGGTTAGTGGTTAACGGTTAATGGCCTCGATTGTAGGGGCAGGGGTTGCCTGCCCTCGTAAGGAACCGTAGGGGCAGACCTACGTGTCTGCCCTCTTTAGGGTTTACAGTAATCCTGCAAAACATAACTTTGAAACATGTTGCTTAAATTATAAAACCAAAATGATTTTTTTTCTTCTGTTTTTTGCAACATTGGCAATTTACCTTTGCAGTGAAATAAAATATTAAATTTATGAAAAAGATTTCACTGTTATTTTTATGTATGTTGGGAGCCTTATCCACAATGGCTCAAAAACCTGTCCCTTATCTGCAAACGCCAACCTCCAATTCAATCTGGGTAACATGGCGCACCGAAGCGTCATTGGAAAGCAAAGTTCATTATGGCTTATCCGCCGGTAATCTGGTGAATGAAGTCGAAGGTTCGACACAGGATTTAAAAGACCCGGGTGATAATTATACGAAAAATTACTACTTCCACGGGGTAAAACTTACGAACTTGCAGCCGTCCACCCGCTATTTTTATAAGGTGGTGAGCGGAAGTCTCGAATCGGATGTTTACAGTTTCAAAACACAGCCCGAAAATGGCTCGCAAGGCATTTACCGCTTCCTTATTCTGGGCGACCACCAGCTTTTTGACGACCGCTACGAGCGATTGATGAAAGCGGCTAAAAGCATTTGCGAAGCGAAGTACGGAACGCCGATAGAAGATTACATCAATCTGCTGACCAATGTGGGCGACCAAGTAGATACCGGTACGCTGACACATTACGAACAAGTGCATCTCGGCAGGTCGGAAACCCTTTCACCCAATTTGCCCATTATGACCATTGTCGGAAATCACGAAACGTATGGTACGCTGAAATTAGACGCTTACAATGCACACTTCTTTTATGATGAACTTTCGTACAAAGGCATTTCGAGCGGAAGCGAATTTTATTACGCTTTTCAGGCAGGCAGAGCCTTGTTCCTGATGCTGAGCAGCGAAAGCGCACATACGAACAATACGCAATTGGCTTGGGCGACGCAAGTTATTAATGCAGCCAAAGCAGACCCTGATATTGACTGGATTTTCAGCTACAATCACCGCCCAATACAGGCCGAACAATATATCGGAGACATTTCAGCTTGGGTGCGGGACAAAGTGATGCCTTTGCTCAACACCACCGAAAAATCGGTGATGAACGTTTCGGGACACCACCACTTGTATCACAGAGGCACATTGAGAGATTACCCCACCTATCACATTATCAATGGCGGAGCCGCATGGGACCAGCGCTGGGGGCAATCGACCGAAAAAGATTTTGATGATGTGCAAAAGACCATCGACTACTGGCCGTTCAACATTGTGGAATTGAACCCTGTAACGCATACCATGCACGTCGAAACGTATGTGATAGGCAATCAGGTAGAAACATTTTCCGCACCTGTTTTGGTGGATGAATTCTTCCGAACTTTCGGCCAGGCAAAACCGGCCAAGCCTTCGGTGGAAGCTGTCGATACCAGCCCGGTAGAACTGCCGTACACCTTTGTAAGCAGCCCTTACTCAACCACAACCGGCTATGAATATAACAGCGTACAGTTCCAGGTATCAGCATCCGATGATTTTGCCAAATTGGAATTTGACCTTATCCGCGACTTTGAAAATATTTATGGAGCGCATCCTGCCGATTGCGTACTCACCGACCTGAATCAGGGAGTTGATATTTTCCAGCAAACCATCGAAAAAACCCAGCTGTTCAACGGTGGTCATTACATCCGTGTCCGCCATCGCGACCGCAATATGGAATGGTCGGACTGGTCGGACCCTGTATTCTTTGAAACCGTCAACGGACTGGCCGGCAATCCCAGCATTGTGTCGGCGAAAAAAATATACGCTTCCGGCGAGCAGCTCTCCTTTTCGTTTGCCAATGCAACAAATTTGAGCGGGCAATGGATAGGCGTTTACTTAGAAACGCAAACGCCGACTTTAAGCAGTCCGTCAAAAACATGGGCATACAAAGCGGGAGAGTCCGGCGCCCAAACATTTAATTACACTACTCCCGGCGTGTATTATGCCGCTCTTTTCAAAGATGGAGAATATACCGTTATTGCAAAAACAGACCTGTTCTACATCGGCAGCGCTCCTGCACTGGGTACGGACAAGCGGAAATACAATGTAGGCGAAGCCATAACCGTCAATTTTACCAATGCGCCGAAGCTGTCGAAGGACTGGATAGGCATTTACAAAATGGGGGACATTCCCGGCACAGGAGCCGGTACGGTAACTTCTACGGCTTGGGCGTATGTCGGCTCCGAAAACTCATTGAACATTCAAAGCAGCAACCTGAAAAAAGGATATTACTTTGTTACTTACCTGATGCAAGACAAGTATTTTGAACCCGGCGAAAGAGTGTATATACAAATCGGCGACGACATTTCGACCCTCTCTCTTACCCAAGATGTGTATCAAGCGAATGAGAAAATCACTTTCCTGTTCGGAGGCGGACCCGGCACACCGAAGGATTATGTGGGGATTTACAAAGAGGGAGACACATATGGCGTTAATGAGCTTACTCATTACTTGTATGTTTATGGCGAAACATCGGGCAGCGTAGAGTGGGAAAATCACAACCTGCCCGAAGGAAATTATTACGCTTATTTGTTTACAAACGACAGTTACGATGCCGTTTCCAATAAAGTAGAATTTAGTATCTCAGCGGAGGGCGCTTTTGCTTCTTTAAATAAAACACCGTCAACAAAGGGATTCAGCATCAAACAAGACCTCAAAACCGGCAATCTGACGATAAGCACGACGCAAGCAGTCAGGGAAATAGCGGTGTACGATGTAAACGGACGCCTGTTGAAGCGGGTAGAACAGCCCGACAAAACGGTCAAGATTGACACGAGGCTGCTGGCAAGCGGAGTGTATTTTGTGCGCATATATTCGGACAACAACGTTCAAACAGAAAAGGTTATCATACGGTAAAATATATGATAATTATTCATTGAGGGGGGGCGAGAACCGGAAGTGGCCGGAAGAAATTCCGGCTATCTTTGGGCGTACCTTACCTCTACAAATGGGGCTGTCTGATTTTCGGACAGCCTCTTTTAAAATACATATAGTGATATGTATTCATAAGTAACAGACAGTGAATATGTTAATTGGTTTTAGGTAGAACGGATATGATAATAAAAATCCGCAATTCAACCCTAAAAGTGGAAACAGCCCTATTCTTATGTAGAGTAATATACACAGTCGGCTTGTACAGGGACTGGGATAAGGAAAGTCAATGCTTTATCGCCAAGTCAAGCGGTCTTTCGACGTATTTTTTCAGGGATATTGACGAGCAGTTTTTGCTTGATTATGCCTTGTATTTACAGGAACGCGGCGCAAAAAAAGGCAACAAAGGCGGTCTTGGCGAGCGGTTGCGGCAATTCTACGGCATATTTTACTACTCGAATAAAAAAGGACAGCCCGATACCGATACATCCTTATTTCAGTGTGTCAAGAAACACTATAAGAGAAATAAGAATACAACTCCCAAAACGATTCCCTACGAGATTATCTCCAAAATAGAGGACATGGATAAAAGTTGCTTTTCCCGGCTTGAACGCTTTCACATTGATTTGTTCCTGTTTTGTTTTTATGCAGGGGGAATGGCGAACGTTGATGCCTGTTACCTGACATGGAACTGTATTCAGGATGGAGTAATCATCTATGAGCGGACAAAATTTCCCAAAAGCGCAAAAATACCTTTATCGGACAAGGCAAAGGCAATTATAGACAAATACCGTCATTTGTGCGTTGGGGATTATGTACTGCCGGTATGTATTTATTGCATGTGAGTACAGACAAACAGAATTGCGTTCAGAAAATTTTGATACGCAACTGAGGGTAAGAAAGTATTCTCAATATATTTCCTTCGCTATTCTCCTGATGCTTTCCGAAGCCATCAGCGAGTAGAAGTGTATGCTTGGAACGCCTTGCGCTATTAAATCGCGGCATTGTTTAATTCCCCATTCTATGCCCACTTCAACCGATTCCTGATCGGTTTTGCATTTGCGAAGTTCGGAAGCCAGCTCTTCGGGAATTTCTAAGCTGAAAATTCGAGGAAGCGCTTCCAGTTGGCTTAGTAGCACAATGGGTTTAATACCCGGAATAACAGGAACTGTAATGCCTTCGGCACGGCATCTGTCAACAAAGGCAAAATATTTGCTGTTATCGAAAAACATCTGTGTAACAAGGTATTCGGCGCCGTTCTCAACTTTCATTTTTGCATAGCGAATATCCGATTCCAAGTCGGGAGCTTCTTCGTGCTTTTCGGGATAGCAAGCCATTCCGTAAGAAAAAGGAATTTCAAAGGCTTCGAAATTGGAGCCATCTACAGAAAGTCCTTTATTAAATTCATTTACCTGATGCTGAAGGTCGGTAGCGTGATTATTCACATTCCCAGCCAATTGGTCGGCTTGCAGATTTTTGTCGTCTCCCCTCAATAGCAGCAGGTTATGAACTTCCAGAAAGTTCAGGTCAATGAGCGCATATTCGGTTTCTTCCCGCGTAAATCCTTTACATATCATGTGCGGAACAGCCACTACATTGTATTTATGCTGTATGGCAGCCGCAATGGCCACCGAGCCCGGACGCTTGCGAACATTTATTTTCTTCACGCTTCCATCCGGCATATCCTTGTATAAATATTCGCTATGGTGCGTTGTAATATTAATATATTGCGGGTCAAACTCTATCAGTTTATCAATAATATTATAAGCTTTCTGAATACTGTTGCCCTTCATTGGAGGCAGTATTTCGAACGAAAAAGCTGTCTTTTTTGATTTGTTAATGAGGTCTGTTATTTTGTCCATTTCAATGCTGATTATTTAAATATTGCCTTAAACAAGTCGTTTCCATTGGCGTATATAAGCAGTGCAAACAGCAGTACCATTCCCACAACCTGTGCGCGTTCCACAAATTTGTCGTTGGGTTTGCGTCGCGTGATTACTTCGTAAAGCAAGAACATAACATGCCCGCCGTCCAAAGCCGGAACAGGCAGGATATTCATCACGGCAAGAATGATGGATAAAAACGAGGTCATCATCCAGAAAGCGTGCCAGTCCCATTCGGCAGGAAACAATCCGCCGATAGCGCCAAAACCGCCGAGCCCTTTAAAGCCTTTTTCGGTGAATATGAAACGAATTTGGGCAATATAGGCTTTTAGCGTTTCCATGCCAAAAGATATGCCTGCCGGTATCGAAGCAAAAAAGCCGTATTCATCTTCTCCTGTTTCGTAGTTGCCTGTTGTGCCGATAACACCAATTATTTGTTGTTCGTTGATATATACCGTAGCGATGTATCTCACCGAATTGCGGTAGAAAACAATGGGTACGCGTGTTTTTTTATACTCGTCGTTTCGTATTTGCGCTGTAAATTCGGCGAAAGATGTTACAGGTACTTTATTGACCTCAACAATGCTGTCGCCCTTTTGCAATCCGGCACGGTCAGCCGGCGAATCTACGGCAACGCTGTCTATTTTGGTCGATCCCCAAATAGTGAATGGGGGTATTTTTTCTTCCGAAGCAATTACTTTGTCGGCAAAATCATGGGGTATGTTCAATGTTAGCTCTTCGCCATTGCGCGATACGCGGATAGTGTCGGCATTCAGAAACTGCATCAAGGTGTTGATGGATGTTATTCCCGCCCGCTGCCTCATTTCTTCGCCATCAAGGCTAAGGATAATATCGTGATCCTGGAATCCGCCCGCATCTTTAACTGTTTGCGAGAAGCTCATCCCGTTTTCCACGCTATCCATCTTCACATACGAGTCGCCCCAGGAGAACAGAATCATGGAGTAGATAAAGAGCGCCAAAATAAAATTGAACACAACACCGCCCACCATCACCAAAAGCCGTTGCCACGAAGGTTTCGACCTGAATTCGTAGGGTTGGGGAGGCAGTTTCAGCTGCTCTTTGTCCATCGACTCATCAATCATTCCGGCTATTTTCACATAACCGCCCAAAGGCAACCAGCCGATACCATATTCGGTTTCGCTGTTGTGGGGCTTATACTTGAAAAGGGAAAAGCCCGGATTAAAGAACAAATAGAATTTTTCGACCCTGATTTTGAATATGCGGGCAAAAAGAAAATGCCCAAATTCGTGAACGATAACCAGTATCGAAAGGCTTAATATTAATTGTAATGCTTTTATCAAAAAAATTTCCATATATTATTGTTTATTTATAGTTACAAATTAAGCCCCCCCTGCCCCCCGTAGGGGGGATCATTGAATCCCCCCTACGGGGGGTGGGGGGGCTTTTATATCATATTCTCCGCAATCCTCCGAGCTTCATTGTTCGATTCTACATAGTCTTCGTAAGAGGGTGATGGCACGAACGATGCTTTTTGCATGGTTTTTTCTATGACATCGCTCATTTCGAGAAATCCGATTTGTTCGCGTAAAAAAGCGGCCACCACAATCTCGTTGGCTGCATTCAATATACAGGGCATATTGCCTCCTGTGCGTACCGATTCAAATGCAAATGCCAGATTACGAAATTTCTTTGTGTCGGCTTCCTCAAAAGTCATGCTTCCCAATTTGAAGAAATCGAGCTGTTCAAAATCCGACTTCAACCGGTAAGGGTACGACAGGGCGTACTGAATAGGAATGCGCATATCCGGCAAACCCATTTGGGCGATAACGGACGAATCCTGAAATTGAACCATGGAGTGAATGATTGATTGCGGGTGGACGACCACCTGTATCTGATCGGGTGTTACGCCGAAAAGCCATTTTGCCTCAATCATCTCAAAGCCTTTATTCATCAACGAAGCCGAATCAATCGTTACTTTAGCGCCCATACTCCAGTTGGGGTGTTTAAGCGCTTCGTACCTGGTTACTTTCTTCAACGTTTCCTCCGGGCAGTTTCGGAAAGGGCCGCCCGAAGCCGTCAGCAATATCTTTTCGATAGGGCTGCGTTCGCCGGTCAGGCACTGGAATATGGCCGAATGCTCCGAATCGACAGGCAAAATCGGAACCCGTTTTTCGAGCGCCAGATTCATAATCAGTTCACCTGCCACAACAAGCGTTTCCTTGTTGGCCAGCGCGATTGTTTTTCCTGCCTTTATGGCATTGATGGTTGGTTTCAGCCCTGCATAGCCAACCATAGCTGTCAGTACAATATCTATCGGTTCGCTTTCAACCACCTGGGCAATAGCTTCACTTCCTGCCCAAACCTTCACCGGAAGATCTTCCAAAGCATCTTTTAGCTGTGGATAAAGGCTTTCGTTGGCAATAACAACCACTTCGGGCTGAAATTCGCAAGCCTGAGCAATCAACAAATCGACTTGTGTGTTAGCTGTCAGGGCATACACCTCAAACTCTTCGGGATGCTGGCGTACAACATCCAGCGCCTGTGTTCCTATCGAACCTGTTGAACCTAATATAGCGAGTCTGCGTTTCATCTTATCAGAATGAAATATATAGTTCGGGATTTACCGGATTTCCTTTATACCAAAGCTCGAAGTGCAGGTGTTCGCCATTCGACAACTTCCCTGTATCTCCGATGATGGCTATTGCCTCTCCTGTACGCACTTTGTCCCCGATTTTTTTCAGTACGGCGGCGTTGTGCTTATATACGGATACAAATCCGGTTTTATGTTGTATTTGCACCACATTTCCCACATTGGGGTCATTTCCTACAAAGATAACCGTCCCTTCGAGAATGGCCACTACACTTTCTTTGGGAGCAGCAACAATATCTATGCCATAATGTTGTATAGACGGATTGTATTTATCCGACACCAACCCTTTTACGGGCGGGAAGAACGTAATCCTTTCGGTAGGTGGAGCCGCCTCGGAGGGTAAAACAGAGATGTTGTATTTCTCTTCGTCTTCAAATTTCCCGGTGTATTTTTTCTCCAGTTTGCTGCTTAACAGGGCCGGATCGCTTTCGTTAATGGCAATTGTGTCGATGTAATTGATTGAGTCAATTTGGGTTCTTCCTTCAAAAACATTTTGCAAGTTGGCCAGATAGGCAGCCTGATAGAGCAATTGCTGTTCGATGGAGTCGGTACGCACCGCCGAATTGATGGCCTGTGCGCGGATTTCCGTGTCCAAGTACCCGGGCAGGTAGTTCCTGATAGGCGTTGTGATAATCAGAATAGATGTCAGAAATACAAAAAAGAACATAAAGCCCAGGAAAAACACAGCCCCCGTAAACTTGGAAACGCGAAAATTCATCACCTCCTCCAAGGTATTTTCGTTAATAATCGAAAGCTTGTACTTGAAGTGTATCCGTTTCCAGAAATTATGTTTATTCTTATCCTTTCGTTTAGCCATTTATGATTAATCACTTTTTCGGAACTGCAAATTTAGTAAAAAAATGCGTAGAATTTGGTGGATAAGGAATTTTAGGAGTGATTGTTATTATTTTTTGTAATTGTAAATATTTCAATACTTACTTTCCCTACCCAAAAAACTGTCTTTTTTCAAAAAAAGAAAAACTATCTTTGCTCAATCGAAAATAGCAATAGAAAGATGAAACAGATTGTTATTGAGGAACTCAAGCGGATTGCCACTGATTCTGAATTGACTCATTCATAGTGCAAAGATACAAAATTTTCAAGTATATACCAATACTTTTTTAATCTATTTATAACCAATAAGTTAATTAAATTCGGGATAACGGAAAATAAACTTTTTTGTTTGTTCTTTCCGGTTTTTCACCCAATTAATAGCAAATAATCCTAATCTTATGTAGGCAAATAGGAATGACCAGGCAAATTCACGCAAATAATTTTACAATTTGCGTGAATCCGCGTAATTTGCGTTCTTCCTGTGTATCGAATATCGACTTATGACGAAACCAAGGCTCAAATCAATTCCAAAGCCGCATCTATATCTTTCTTCAAATCCGAAATATCTTCCAATCCTACTGAAAAGCGGAGTAGGGTATCTTCTATGCCCATCACCTTTTTCATCTCGGGCGAAAAAGAGCAGTAGATGGTAGAATCGGGATGAATAACCAGGGTTTTATTGTCGAAGAGGTTCGTTGCGCGACGAATAACCTTCAAGCCGTCCATAAATTTATAACAGTCGGCTTTCGACGCTAAATTAATGGTGAACATCGCGCCCGGATTATTGATAAACAAGGCATCGGAAATGGCTTTGTAAGGCGAACTTTCCAGCTTTGGATAATTCGATTTCACTACCTTACCGTGTCCTCCCAGATATTGTGCCAACTCGTAAGCCACCTGCGACATTTTTTCGTAGCGCAATTGTAGCGACTCCATGCCCAAGGACTGTAAATAGGCATTGTCGGGAGCCATCGTAGCGCCTATGTTACGGGCAATCTCGGCACGAAGCTTGAACGTAAATCGCGACATGCCTTTGGGTTTGGGTAAGCTGGCCAATTTTCTGTTATTCTTTCCATCATAGGTTCCGTAGTCGATAATTGCGCCTCCCATGCTGGTTGCGCCTCCCGAAATGTATTTGGTTGTCGATACCACTTCAATATCCACGCCCGCTTTTTTGGCATCGATGCCGCACCAGGGAATGATAGTTGTATCGATAATCATGGGTACGTTTTGCGCTTTCAGTATTTTTGATATTTCGGGCAAGTTGGCTATCTCCAGGTGTGGATTGGTGATTACCTCGGTGAAGAAAGCGCAGGTGTTTTCGTCAACGGCTGCCTTTATTTCATCCAGATTATCGGTGTTCACAAAACGAACCTCCACGCCAAATTCGGCCAATGTTGATTTAAGAAACGAAAAAGTATTGCCAAACAAATGCGGAGAAGCTACAATGTTGCTTCCGGCGTAGGCTAAAGTGAGAAATGTGTTGGAAATGGCCGCCATACCCGAAGCCAATGCAATTACATTCTCGGCTCCTGACGCGGCTTTTATCTTATTCTCCAGATTATTGACAGTCGGATTCGAGATTCGTGTATAGGTATGTAAATCGGTTCGGTACTGAAACGCCGCCGCTATTATCTCCGAGTTGGCAAACTCGAAAGCCGCATTCCGGTATATCGGCATATTTATGGCGCCATGTGCATCGGGTGTTGGGAACCCACAATTAATCACCCTTGTCGAAAACGACGGATTGCAACCATCTTCTTCTTGCTTTGTTGATGTACTCATAGTTATATAGAAACTTTTAATGTTATTGTAAATAGTTAAATATCAGCCGGTTGGTTAAATCTCTTTTGTGCATTTACAATTGTCAACCAATCCACTCGAAAAAGAGCCGCAAGTTATAAAAAAATTGTTAGATAGTCAAATAATTCAAAGTTCAAACTTTAGGGTTCAATGTTCTAAATGCTGAAGGATGCTATGAATTATTTTTCTTGTACACCCGGCCTTTACGCTAATATTGTCAGGCCAGTAGCTCCGCCAATTTTTATCCGTTTGTGTGCAATTGATAATTTTATGCTAACTTTGCTCAATAATAGAACCGAATGAGTAGAAAACTTAATAATGCGTTATCATGAAAACACTCAAATTATCTTTTATTTTTTTGTTGCTGGGAATTTCGTTTTATTCGTGCGAAAAGGATGAGACCGAAACAAACAGGCAACTTCCTTTGTTTCCGTTAAACATTGGCAATACCTGGGTTTATGAACAAACAACCTATAATGTTGGGGCTACTCCTTTCACAACCACGACAAAAACGGAAATTAAGTATCGCTATACAATTGATAAACAAAAAGGGTTCTCTTCGACAGAATATGCGGATGGACAACCTATCTCATTGGTAAACAACGATAATGAGGGAAACTGCATTGAATATTTTTTTGATAAAGATGCATTAGTCCATGAGACTATCTTTTGTAAGAAGAATGCTAAGACTAATGATAAATGGATTTGTAAATCAATAGTTTATACAAATGGAGACATTTCAAATTATAGAATAGATGAACAAGAAATAACTTGTACATCCTCCGACACGGTAATTGTAACACTCAAAGGAAGTTTTCGTTGCATGGGCTTTTCCTATCATCCGGGCGGACTGGATGATAACGGAAATCCATATCACACCATGATCCAATATTTCTCAGAGAATGTGGGATTGGTAAAATATGTACATTACGAGCACGACTATGGGAAAACAACCTTGTTTACGGAAAGAGTTTTAATAGATTATATTTTGAAGTAATTTAGCGCCCGATTGAGGAGAAAAATAACCCCTGAAAAAACAAGCGAGCTGTCTTATAAGTCTGTCATCCCGTGCTTGACACGGGATCTCCTGAGTAAATGTGCAATGACAAGCTCGGGAATAAGGCTTATAAGACAGCCCCTTGTTTATTGCGGAGAAGATGAGATTCGAACTCACGAAACGCTTTAGGCATTTACACGCTTTCCAGGCGTGCCTCTTCAACCACTCGAGCACCTCTCCAAAACTTTGTGGATGCAAAGATAATTGATATTTTGGGATTAGCAAAGGGTAGTGAGAAATAGTATGGAGTGATATTAATTCGTTTATTGATTATAAGATATTATTATGAAAGTTTTTATTGACCCGAGGAGTACCATAAACTATTCGTCGTATTACATTCGGGGATTGTATGATGTTTTTGGAAAAAGGCATGTCGCTTTTTCTTCCAGATTTTTCAACGAATTGGAGGAGATTGATATGCTTATGGCTTTTGTTATAACAGATAAGGATGCCACCAGAAAAATTATAATCGACTACAGGGACCAGCATGATGTAATTGAGCAGGCTTATGAATGGTCGGATGTGTATGCCAAGATTAATATCAATTTGTCAACGCCACATTATGGCAGCAATAAATTAATAAATATAGCTCCTTCTTTTTCCATAAAAATATGGAATCCGGTTGAATTGTGCTTTCAATTAGTGAGCAATTTCCTGAAAGCAAAAATCTGGAAGCACACCCATAGCGCCAATATTCATTTAAGACCCCAAAGGTGGATTCGCAATTATTTATCGCTATTAAAAAGGCAACCGCTTCAAAGTTATACCAACCATACGGCCTCCGACAGAGGGAATTACGTCTTTTTTGTTTCTACTTTTTGGGCAGGCGAAAATGCCACCAATCTCTTTCGCCAGCATTACATATTATCCTGTGCACGGAACGACAAAATAAATTTTGATGGCGGCTTTTTCGTCAACAAGAATGTCGCTGTTCCCCAGAATATTCCATCAAAACTGATTTTCAACAGCTACCTTTCAAACAAATCGTACCTGAAAAATATACAAAATTCGATATTTGTATTCAATACGTCGGCTGTGCTTAATTGTCATGGCTGGAAACTGGGCGAATTTCTTTGTATAGGGAAAGCCATCATATCGACCAGCTTGATAAACGAGCTCCCCGCCCCACTCCAACACGGCAAAGACATTTATTTGGCGAACGATGAAACCGAAATAGAACAGGCAATAGACCGGCTACTGACCAATAATGAGTTGAGAACCAGACTGGAAGAAAATGCAAGAGCCTATTACACAAAATACGCCTCTCCGGTGAAGGTGATAGAAAAAATTGTGGAACGGGCAAAATAGAGGCTATATCCCAAACAACTTTCTCACATTCTCCGATGTTTGCTCTCCTACTTCTTCGGGAGTAGTGTGATAGACTTCGGCTAGTTTTTCCAGCATTTTTGTGGTGTATGCCGGTTCGTTGCGCTTGCCACGGTAAGGAACAGGACTAAGGTAGGGCGCATCGGTTTCTATAATGATGTGCGACAGGTCTGTCTTCTTCAATGTTTCGGGCAATGTGGAGTTTTTGAATGTTACAACGCCGTTGATTCCCAGCAGAAAATTACCGAGCGCGAGTATTTCCGTTAATTCTTCTTCGCTTCCGCCAAAACTGTGGAAAACGCCTCGCAGGTTTTCGGCTCCTATGTTGCAAATGCTTTTGATGCATTGGGCTGTGGCATTGCGCGAATGGATGGCGACCGGCAAGTCGTATTCGATGCTCCAGCGCAGTTGTTGCTCGAAGGCGAGTATTTGCTCCTTTTCAAAGCTTTTGTCCCAATAGAGGTCGATGCCTATTTCGCCGATGGCGATGTAGTTGCGGTGGGCGAATTGTGCTTTTAGAAACTCCAGATCGGATGGCCAGTTGCCCGATACGCTGGTTGGGTGCAATCCCATCATCGGAAAGCAGTACCCTGCGTAACTGTCGGATAATTTATGCAGCCGGTCGATAGACTCCAAGTCGATATTGGGCAGGAGTATGTTGACTACACCGGCTTGCTTTGCCCGTGCAACGACAGCATCCACGTCTCCCTCAAAATCGGGTTGGTAAATGTGCGCATGTGTATCTATTATTCTCACCGAAATAGCTTTATGAGTTACGCGACAGCAGCAGTTCGGCCAATGCCTTCAGTTCTTGTTTGTTGTCGGCGGCTGCATTCACCTTGTTCAGGCAGTTGATGCCTTTATTGTAGTAGTCAATAACCAGTTGTCTGGTTATTTCTTTCAATCCCAGTTCATCGTATATTTTTGTTACAGCGGCAATTTTTTCCTCGGGCTCGAACTCCGTTTTGTTGATCCAATGCAGCAATAGCTCTTTCTTCCTTGCATTCCGAAGGGCATTGATAAGCAGGAATGTTTTTTTGTTGCATAAAATATCGCCTCCTATCTTCTTTCCAAAAGTTTCGGGATTGCCATACACATCCAGCAAATCGTCCATCAACTGAAATCCCAAGCCGATGTTTATCCCGAACTGGTATAAATTATCGGCATCTTCTTCGCTTGCTTCGGCCAGAATAGCGCCCTCTTTCAGGGCACAACCCAACAATACGGCAGTCTTCAGGCGAATCATTTCCAGGTACTCGGCGATGGTTACGTCCAGGCGTTGTTCAAACTCCATATCGAGTTGCTGACCACAACAAATTTCGGTTGCTGTGGTAGAGAACAGTTTTAAGACTTGCGGCAGGAATTTTGCGTCAACCCCGGCAATTTTCACGTAAGCCTCTATCAGCATGGCATCGCCCGACAAAACGGCGGTGTTGTCATTCCATTTGATATGAACAGTTTCTTTTCCGCGCCGAACATCCGCTCTATCCATCAAATCGTCGTGCAACAAGGTGAAGTTATGGAAAATTTCAATGGCCAAAGCTACGGGCAAGGCTGTTCTCACATCGTCCTTATACAAGTTATACGACATCAAGCTTAGCGCCGGACGCAGGCGTTTTCCTCCCAGCGAAAGGATGTAGCTTATGGGGTCGAACAAGGATTGGGGATTCTGCCCGAACCGCAAGGCGCTAATCTCTTCGTTTAGCGTATTTAAAACCTCTTCAAATTTATACAACATCGCATAGTTTGTTTATTTGTCGTTCTCATAATTTGTTCTTTATTCGTATTCGTTCCAGTGCTTAATTTCGATGTCATTCACATCCAATTTGCAGAATGCCTGAATAAACGCCGATGCAAGACGGGAATTTGTCAACAGCGGAACATTGTAATCAATGGCCGCCCGCCTGATTTTATAGCCGTTATCCAATTCGTTTGTCGTGAAATCTTTGGGGATATTCACCACCAAGTCAATCTTCTTATTCTGAATCAGTTCCAATGCGCTGGGCTGTTTGTCGTCATTTGGCCAATATACCCGGGTGGCAGGTATTCCGTTGTCTTCCAAGAATTGTTGAGAACCGCCCGTTGCATACAGCTCGTAGCCTTTGGAATAAAGCAAACGCGCCGCTTCCAGCAATTCGACTTTGGATTTTGCCGGGCCGGTGGAGAACAGCACTGTTTTTTCGGGAATGCGGTAGCCTACCGAGAGCATTGATTTGAGCATGGCATCGTAAAAGTCGTTGCCGATACATCCTACTTCTCCTGTCGAAGCCATGTCCACGCCAAGTACGGGGTCGGCTTTTTGCAAGCGGGAGAAAGAGAATTGGGAGGCTTTGATTCCGACATAATCGAGGTCGAAAGCGCTCTTGTTCGGCTTTTCTACGGGTAATCCCAGCATAATCTTCGTTGCCAGGTCAATGAAGTTTATTTTAAGCACCTTCGACACAAACGGGAACGAACGCGAAGCCCGCAAGTTACATTCAATGACTTTAATTTCGTTGTTCTTTGCCAGGAACTGGATATTGAAAGGCCCCGATATTTGGAGCTCCTGCGCAATTTTGCGTGCAATCTTCTTCACCCGGCGAACCGTTTCGATGTAGAGGCGTTGGGCGGGGAACTGTATGGTGGCATCGCCCGAGTGTACTCCGGCAAACTCCACGTGCTCGGATATGGCGTACATAATCATGTCGCCTTTGTTTGCCACGGCATCCAGCTCTATTTCTTTGGCGTTTTCGATAAATTCGCTCACCACCACCGGATGCTTTTTCGATACATCGGCAGCCAACTGAAGGAAGTTAATCAACTCCTGTTCGTTTGAGCAGACATTCATGGCAGCGCCCGAAAGCACATACGAGGGGCGAACCAGCACCGGATAGCCAACTTCTTCCACAAAACCCTTGATGTCGTCAAGCGAGCTTAGCTCTTTCCAGCGTGGCTGATCAACCCCAATCCGGTCGAGCATACTCGAGAATTTGTGCCGGTCTTCGGCGTTGTCAATGTTTTTGGCCGAGGTGCCCAGTATGTTTACATTGGCTTCGTCCAGTCTGACAGCCAGGTTATTGGGTATTTGTCCGCCTACCGAGAGAATAACGCCGTGCGGGTTTTCCAATTCGATAATGTCCATCACACGCTCGTAGGTCAACTCGTCGAAGTAGAGGCGGTCGCACATATCGTAGTCGGTGGAAACGGTTTCGGGATTGTAGTTTATCATCACCGATCGGTATCCTTCCTTCCGCACCGTTTGCAGGGCATTTACCGAACACCAGTCGAACTCAACGGATGAGCCAATGCGGTAAGCGCCTGATCCAAGCACTATTACCGAGCGTTTGTCGCCCAGGTAATTCACATCGTTGGCGGTGCCGTTATAAGTCAGGTAGAGGTAGTTTGTCTGTGCCGGATATTCGGCGGCAAGCGTATCAATTTGCTTCACCACCGGAACAATTCCGTTTTGCTTGCGTATTTCGCGCAGGTTTTGTGCGGCCTGTTCTACCAAACCGGACTTCTCGCAAACGATTTTCGCTACCTGAAAATCGGAGAATCCCATTTGTTTGGCCGAGCGGATAAGCTCGAGCGGAATCGCCTGTATTTCGGTGTATTTCTCCAACTCTTTCGAGCATTTGAATATGTAATGCAGCTTCTGGAGAAACCAGTTGTCGATTTTCGTCAGCTCGTGTATTTTTTCAATCGAGTAACCCTGTTCAAAGGCTTGCTCAATGCAGAATATACGTTTGTCGGTCGGATTTTTCAGGGCATCGTCCAGATTTTGTTGAACCAGATTTTTATTGGCGACAAAACCGTGCATACCCACGTTTATCATGCGCAATCCCTTTTGGATGGCCTCCTCAAAGCTACGTCCGATAGCCATAATTTCGCCAACGGATTTCATGCTCGAACCAATTTCCTTGGATACGCCATGGAATTTACCCAAATCCCAACGCGGTATTTTTACAACAATGTAGTCCAGCGCCGGTTCAAAGAAGGCGCAGGTGGATTTTGTTACCGAGTTTTTCAGTTCAAACAACCCATATCCCAGCCCCAATTTAGCCGCAACAAACGCCAAAGGATAACCGGTTGCCTTGGAAGCAAGCGCAGACGAACGGCTGAGCCGCGCATTGACCTCAATAACGCGGTAATCCTCCGATTGAGGGTCGAAAGCGTACTGAACGTTACATTCGCCGACTATACCGATGTGTTTGACGATGCGGATAGACAGTTCGCGCAGTTTATGATACTCCGAGTTGGTGAGTGTTTGAGATGGCGCCACCACGATACTCTCCCCGGTGTGAATACCGAGCGGGTCGAAGTTCTCCATGTTACACACTGTCATACAGTTGTCGTATTTATCGCGAACAACTTCGTATTCCACTTCTTTCCAGCCTTTCAGCGATTTCTCGATCAGGAGCTGAGACGAATAAGAGAATGCCTTTTCGGCCAGCAGTTGCAGTTCCTGTTCGTTGTCGCAAAAGCCCGAGCCAAGACCACCAAGCGCGTATGCAGCACGCACAATGATGGGATAGCCCAGTTCAGCAGCCGCTTTTATCGCGCCATCAATGGCGCCGACGGCAATGCTTTTAATGGTTTTTACCTCAATTTCGTCCAGTTTCCTGACAAACAATTCGCGGTCTTCGGTGTCGATAATGGCCTGAACCGGTGTTCCCAGTACCCGGAGGTTGTACTTCTCCAATATACCCGACTCGAAGAGTTGTACGCCGCAGTTCAGGGCTGTTTGTCCGCCAAAAGCCAGAAGTATGCCTTCGGGTTTTTCTTTTTTGATTACCTTTTCAACAAAATAGGGCGTAATCGGCAGAAAATATATTTTATCGGCAGAACCTTCGGAGGTTTGTACTGTCGCGATATTCGGATTTATCAATATGGTTTCGATGCCCTCCTCTT
Source organism: Viscerimonas tarda (assembly GCF_054601255.1). Lineage (NCBI taxonomy): Bacteria > Pseudomonadati > Bacteroidota > Bacteroidia > Bacteroidales > Dysgonomonadaceae > Viscerimonas > Viscerimonas tarda. The sequence goes on from NZ_BAAHWV010000005.1 coordinate 133,984, forward strand.
TCAGGGCTTTCAAGGCTTGCGAGCCCGAGTAATCAAACTCTCCGGCCTCGCCTATTTTCAGGGCGCCCGACCCCAGTACTAATACTTTTTTTATGTTTATATCCATAAGGGTTATTTTTTATAACTTTTCGAAAAACAAATCAAATAAGAAATCGGTATCTGTGGGGCCGCTGGCAGCCTCGGGATGAAACTGTGCCGAAAAGAAAGGTTTTGTTTTGTGCTTTATACCTTCGTTCGTTCCATCATTCAGATTAATAAACAGGGGTTCCCAGTCTTTTCCCAGCGAAGAGTTGGCTACGGCAAACCCGTGGTTTTGGGAAGTGATGAAGCACTTGTTGCTGTCCACCATCTTCACCGGCTGGTTGTGGCTGCGGTGCCCGTATTTCAGCTTATACACCGATGCGCCTCCGGCTTTCGACAGCAACTGGTTTCCCATACATATTCCGCAGATAGGTTTGTTTTTTTCCATTGCCTTGCGGATGTTTTGGACGGTGATTTCGCAATGATCGGGATTTCCCGGTCCGTTGGAGATAAACAAGCCGTCGTATTCCAACTGGTTGAAATCATAATCCCAGGGTACGCGTATCAGTGTGATGTCCCTCTTCAGCAGGCAGCGGATGATGTTGTGCTTTACGCCGCAATCAACCAACACCACTTTTTTACTGCCGTTTCCGTAGGTGATTACTTCCTTGCAACTTGCTTTTGCCACCAGATTTTCGAGGTTGGGGTCAACAAAATCAATTTCGCCGACATCCTTGAAGACAATTTTGCCTTTCATCGAGCCTTTTTCGCGCAGGCGCTTTGTCAACTCACGCGTATCAATGCCATAAATTCCGGGCACATCGTTTTCTTTCAGCCATTCTCCCAGGCTTTTCTTTGCATTCCAGTGCGAATATTCGTGCGAATAATTTGAAATGATAAGTCCGGTAACCTGAATTCGTTCCGACTCGTAGAAATTTGAAATACCGTTGGTGAACACGTTTTCGGGAACGCCGTAATTACCAACCAGCGGAAAAGTAACTACCAAAATCTGCCCCAGGTAGGAAGGGTCTGTCAAACTCTCGGGATAGCCAACCATTGCTGTGTTGAATACCACCTCGCCGGCAACAGCTTTTTCCGAGCCAAAAGACTTCCCTTCAAAAACTGTTTCGTCATCAAGAATTAATAGAACAGGCTTGTCTGTCTGCATTTGCTATAAAATTATATTTTGACCTAAAAGAAAATGATTCGAATCACACAGGTTTGAGATAAATAAAAAAGGAATGAGATATTCAGAAAATAACTCATTCCTTTCTTTATTTTTAAAGAATTTGCAATCATTACAATTTGTTATCAAATACCCAAACATTTTAACTCATAAGAATATCTGAAATGCAAAGGTAAAAATAATTTTACAATATAGCGGTATCTTTAATTACTAATTAATTGTAAATTTGAAGGTTTTTTTAAATACCGTACATACATCAACTGAAAACCACATTATGAACACAGAAAAAGAAGAGAAAAAAGTCGTTATTCAAACCGATTTTGGAGACATTGTTGCCAAACTGTATAATAAAACGCCCCTCCACCGGGACAATTTTATAAAACTGGTGAAAGAAGATTTTTACCGCGATTTGTTATTCCACCGTGTTATAAAAGATTTTATGATACAAGGCGGCGATTATGCATCGGGAACCAGCGTGCTGCGGGAAGACGACCTGGCTAATGCCCCCGACTACACCGTGCCGGCAGAATTTGTGTATCCCGAATATTACCATAAAAGAGGCGCACTGGCCGCTGCCCGCTTGGGGGATAACGTCAATCCCGAAAAAGCGTCCTCTGCCTCCCAGTTCTACATTGTAACAGGCGCGGTGTTTTCGGAAGCCGAATTAGCTCTGCTGGAAAAACAACGCTTCGAGAAACTCAAGCAAGCTATTTTGGGCGAATTGCAGGCACAGCACAAGGATACCATCAAAGAATTGTACCGTGGCGGCGAAAAAGAAAAGCTAACCCAATTCCGAAACAACCTGATAGCCCAATCCATAGCAGAAGCCGGAAACAGGAAAGATGAAACAGCATTCAGCCCAACACAAAAAAGCGATTATGCAAGCATTGGCGGCGCGCCGCATCTGGATGGAGAATACAGCGTTTTCGGCGAAATTATTGAGGGTATGGATGTGGTGGATAAAATACAGAATATCCGTGTCAATCAACACGATAAACCCTTGACGGATGTGAAGATGCGGATTGAAGTTCTTAAAGAAATTTAGATTTTAACATTCGGCAAGGTTAAACTATTCTAAACACATCGAATTAGTTTACAAATAGTTTTGATAATTTGTGCGTACACACTATATTTGTGATGTGTTTTTCATAGTATTAGATTTAAGGTTAACAAAGGAGATTGGTTGTCGCGATGACAACCTTTTTCTATTTTTATGCGGATGGTGAAAATTGCCGGTAACAATTCCCGAAAAAAGAACAAATTTCCGTGAACTTTTTCAATTATACGATGTTTACACGTTAAATGGACATTCAAAATAGTAATAAGGTTAAATTACTCTAAATTTATCGAATTAATTTGTAGATAGTTTGTGTAATTAGTACGGATACGTTATGTTTGTGATGAATTTTTAAGAATAGTTACAATCTTAATAAATTATTGGTAGATGCATAAATTCCTGTACGTTTTCCGGGGAATAATCTGGATAATATTTCCGGTATGCCAGCCCAAGTTGCAGAAGTAGATACTACGTTCAGCACACCTCAAGTAGCCTTAAAAAGCAACTTGTTATACGATGCAACCACCACATTGAATCTCGGCATCGAGTTTCGCTTAAACAACAGACTAACACTTGACATTCCTTTTAACTACAATCCATGGAGTTTTTCGGGTGGCAAGAAACTCAAACACTGGCTCATCCAACCCGAATTGCGCTATTGGCAACGCAAATCGTTCTCCGGCTCTTTCTGGGGATTGCACTTGCATGGAGGTCAATTCAACACGGCGCACATTATTGATGATTATCGCTACGAAGGCTGGCTGACCGGCGCTGGAATTTCGTACGGCTACCGCTGGAACCTGTCGGACAAATGGGCGCTGGAAGCAACCCTGGGAGCCGGATATGCCTATTTCGACTATACAAAATACACGGCAGAAAGAACAAGCCCCGATGGTTGCGCAACTTGCGGAGAAAAACTGAAACCGGACAATAAAAATTACTGGGGGCCGACAAAAGCAGGCTTATCCATCCTAAATTACAGCGACCCTGCTAACTATGATAAGGTATTGTATCAGCAGTTTCAACGGTATAATTTTTCCTCAACGGTTTCGCGTTGTGTGAGAAGTGTAGAATGAAATAAAATGAATGCGACTAAACTATATCTGATTTTATTTTTCGCCGTTTTCTTTCTTTCGGGTTGCGAAGAGGATAAGGGATTTTTACCGGAAGAATCGTCCGGCATATCTCTTTTGCTTTCGCCTTTAAGGGCAAGCGCTTCGGATGACGATGATAATCTGCCCGAAGAATACGAGATTAAAAACCTGAGCATTTTTTTGGCCGATGCGGGTTCCAACACTATTTCCGATAAATTTGTTCACCAGGCGTATTCGCCCGTCAGCGGCGCTTCTATTAAAAACTGCAAATTGGTAAACCTGCCTTTAGACCCTGCTACGCTGGTGAAAAAGGACATCTATGTGATAGCAAACTGTGCCGACATTCTGGCATTGAACGCCATCTTGACGGTAAGCGACATCAAAGCCCTGAAAACGCCGCAAGCTACCTCCGCCAACGGACTGACCACCGGTGAAGGATTACCGATGTATGGACAGTCCTTAGATACCGATTTAAGTAGCGCTTCAACCGGCAATCCGCCCACCGTGATGCTGGTGCGCGCCTGCGCCAAACTGCGCATCACTCTGATTTATACCAATAGTTCCTGGATTGGCGCCGAGAACAAGTGCAAGATGGACAATGTAGCGCCCTATACATTTTATTGTAAGAATGACGGTTTTAAATTAGATGCTGCCGATTTAATAGCCTACCCTACGCTGGATATGACCCCAATAAGCCCGCAACAATATCAAGGGGTGATTTATATTTATGAGTCGCTGCAACTACCCCGCCTGCATATTTACATGAGTCCGTAGGACATTCATATCAATAGAAAAATAGCATTACAATTCGCCATTCTTCCCCGTAGGGGATACACCAATGAGCAGGTGAATGTCCTACGGACAATTTATGAGGGGGATGAGACTGTTTTCTATTGATATGTAAGCCCGATGGGCTATGATTTCGAGGGTTTAAACACATAGTTTTGCTGGTGAGCCAAAACAACGTTATGGTCGCGGCACGCCACGCCCCCTACGGAAAAAAAATATCCCGCCGCGATTTTAATACACGGCAGGATATTCACTAATATAATCAACTTAAAATAATAGAATCTGTTATTTTCGCCACAGTTTACTCATGTCTTCCAGTGTTTTACCTTTGGTTTCGGGCACGAACTTCCACACAAAGAGGGCGGCCAGTACGCATACTGTACCATACAAACCATAAGCCACCATCGGACTGAAATCGTAGAGTGGCGGGAAGGTTGATGAAACCAGGAAGTTGAATATCCATTGGAATGCAACCGCAATAGCTACTGCTTTACCACGAATAGTATTCGGGAAAATTTCGGAGATTAGCACCCAGCAGATCGGACCCCACGACATCATGAAGAACGCCGCATAGACGATAATGGAAATTACGGGAAGAATACCACTCACTGCAAAATTATCGCAAATAGCAACAGAAAATGCACCGATTGCCATGCCAACCGAACCGATAATCAGCAAGGGTTTACGTCCGAATTTATCGACTGTAAGGATAGCTACAACCGTAAACACGATATTTATAATACCCATTATAACGGTTCCGAGCATTCCATCCACTCCTACGCTATCGAATATACGTGGTGAGAAATACAACACGGCATTGATACCGATGGCCTGTTGGAATACCGACAACAAAATACCGATGATAACCACAGCGGCGCCATAAGCAAACAGTTTTTCTGTTTTTTCTTTCGAGGTTGATTTAATCTCTTCAAGAATTTCTTTTGCTTTCGATTCGCCATTAATTTTTGTCAAAACACTCAAAGCCTGAGGAACTTGACCAATCAAAACCAAATAACGAGGCGTTTTGGGTATGAAGAACAATAATAGTCCGAAAACTCCTGCTACATACGCCTCAGAACCAAACATATAACGCCAACCGGTGGATACTACCCATGGGTCGGAAACGTTATTAACATGATCGCCCAGGATTAAATAGTTGACGAAATACACCACCAACATACCAAAAATAATGGCAAACTGGTTGCAGGAAACCAAGGTTCCCCGAATATTCGAGGGCGCAATTTCCGCAATGTACATCGGAACAATAGCCGAAGCCAAACCTACGCCGATACCGCCTAAAATACGATACAAGTTAAAGGCAATCAACAGGCTAAAAGAGGCATCCCCTTTTTCAAAGAATAGAAACTCGGGACAGTAAGAGCCTAAGGCCGATAAAAAGAACATGACGGATGCATAGCGAAGCGAGTTGCGCCGTCCGAATCTGGAGGCAAAAATACCCGATATTGAACCACCCAATACACACCCAATCAGAGCGCTTGCCGCAGTAAAACCGTGCAAACCCTTTGTGTATTCAAAATCTGTAGCCTGCGAAAAGAAACCTTCCAGCCCTTTTTCGGCTCCAGAAATAACGGCCGTATCGTATCCGAACAACAAACCACCCAAAGTGGCGACTAAAGTAATCGGAATGATATAGCCTAAATTAAAACCATTTTTATTTCCCATGATAGTTAATTTAATTAAGAGTTGAGAATTGAGAATTATGCAAAGGCTATTACGAAGCGTCAGCCAATTCTCAATTCTCAATTATTTAGATGTACATATTAACGATAGCTTCGTAAAGCTCTTGTTTTCCACTGATTTGCTTTGGTTCACCATTCTTTTTGGCATAAGCCACCAAGTCTTCGAGCGATGATTTGCCTTCTTCAAATTTCTTGCCTTCGCCTGCGTCGAAAGAAGCGTAGCGGTCGGTAAGCAATTTTTTGTAAGGCGATTTTTCCAGGATAGCAGCGGCAGTTTCCAAGGCGCGTGCGAATGCATCCATACCCGAGATGTGAGCGATGAAAATATCTTCCAGATCGGTAGAGCTGCGACGAGTTTTAGCATCGAAGTTTGTACCGCCATTGCCCAAACCACCGGCTTGCAGAATAACTAACCAAGCTTGTGTCAAGTCGTTGATGTCGATAGGGAACTGGTCGGTATCCCAGCCATTTTGAGAGTCGCCGCGGTTAGCGTCGATAGAACCCAGCAGGCCTGCATCGGCAGCGGCTTGCAATTCGTGCTCGAATGTATGACCGGCCAAAGTTGCGTGATTGACTTCAATATTCAGTTTGAAATCTTTGTCCAGATTGTGTGCACGCAAGAAGCCGATAACGGTTTCCGAATCCACATCGTATTGATGTTTAGTAGGTTCCATTGGCTTAGGTTCGATAAGGAAAGTTCCTTTGAAACCTTTAGAACGGCCATAATCGCGCGCAATGGTCAATATTTGCGCCAAATGTTCCTTTTCGCGTTTCATATCGGTGTTCAACAACGAGTAGTAACCTTCGCGGCCACCCCAGAACACATAATTTTGTCCGCCCAATTCAATGGTTGCATCAATGGCATTCTTGATTTGCACGGCGGCACGAGCCACAACATCGAAATCGGGATTGGTAGCAGCGCCATTGGTGTAGCGTTTGTTACTGAACACGTTAGCTGTTCCCCAAAGCAGTTTGATGCCTGTTTCGGCTTGTTTTTGTTTCGCATAAGCAACGATGGCTTTCACATTGGCTTCGTATTCTTCAATCGAGTTGCCTTCTTCAATCAGGTCTATATCGTGGAAGCAATAGTATTCGATGCCTATTTTTTGCATAAACTCAAAACCTGCATCCAAGCGTTGTTTTGCAATTTCCAAAGCCGATGCACCTTTTGACCAGGGGAATGATTTTGTACCGGGGCCAAATGGGTCGCCACCGTCAGCACAAAGTGTGTGCCACCAAGCCATGGAGAATTTACACCAGTCTTTCATTTTTTTACCATACACTACTTTTTCTGCATCATAATAGCGGAAAGCTAGTGGATTCTTACTGTCTTTTCCTTCAAATTTGATTTTTCCAATTTCTGAAAAAAATTCTTTTGTAGCCATAATTTTTTATTATTTAATTAAACTTATTTGGTTTGTATAACTGTTTTAATTGTTCCGTCTTCGTTGTAGTAGAGCTTGTCAACACAGGCCGACCTCAGCCAGTAATGATCAGACAAGGCGCTGTTGTGGTAAAAAGCATACCATTGCCCTTTGTATTCCACTATCGAACCATGATTGGTATAGCTATCGGTCGGTTCGATATATATCCCCTGGTATTTCCAAGGGCCGAGCGGATTGTTGCTCGTAGCATAGCACATCCTGTTTTTGGCATCTTTTGCATCGTGATTATCGGCATACGAAAGGTAGTAAATGCCGTTGCGCTTGTGCACCCATGTCGCTTCGTGAAAATCGACCAGACCTTCCATCAGTTTGGTTCCGCCATCAATCTCCAGCATATTGGCTTTCAGTTTTCCGCCTTTGCAGGCGCCGCCGCCACCATGATAGAAATAGGCTTGGCCGTCATCGTCGATAAACACATGAGGGTCAATCATCGAATCAATGTTGGGGATGTATCCTACTAGGGTAAAATCGCTTGCCGGTTTTGTGCTGGTTGCTATGCCTATTCTCCAGCTATTATCGGTTTTTGTTTCGCTGGGATGCGGGAAGTAGAAATAATACACGCCATCTTTGTAAACACAGTCGGGCGCCCACATAAAACCGCCTTCTTTTCTTCCCCACGATACCTGACTTGCCCGCAGAATTTCGCCATGGTCTGTCCAGTTTACCATATCGTCGGTCGAAAATACGTGGTATTTGTCCATCAAGTCGCAACCTTTGGGCGGGGCAATATCGTGCGAGGCATATACATATAGCCGGCCATCGGCCCAAACACGCGCCGATGGGTCGGCAGTGTACATGTGGGTAATGAACGGATTGTGCTGTGCATTTGCAAAAACGGTGAATACGGCCATCAAGGCAAGTATCCAATTTAATTTTCGGTATGTATTGCTTTTTGTTTTCATCTGTTTTTTTTACTGAATAGTGAATGAAACACTTGTTTTGCTTGCCGACACCGAGTTTCCTCCTGCCTGTATGGTATAGTTACCCGGCGAAACTTCCCAGCGTTGTTTTGTTGTATTCCAGCGCGATAAACCGCTTGTATCAACAGCCAGTTTCAGCTTTTTCCGTTCGCCTTTCTTCAGAAATACGCGGTCGAAAGCGATTAGTTTCTTTTGCAATCCCGATGCTTTCCAATCCGGGTTATCGGCGTAGCATTGAATAACTTCTTCGCCGTCAAACTCTCCGTCATTCGATATATCAATTGTCAGGAATGCAGTCTGACCGGTTTTGAGGCGCGACTTATCCAGTTTCAGGGCACGATAGTTGAAGTGCGTATAGCTTAATCCATAGCCAAACGGGAACAACACATTATCAGTAGCATATTGATACGAGCGACCGTTTTTAACGTTATAATCGTCCAAGGGCGGCAATAATTCTTCCCTTTCAAAAAAAGTAACGGGCGTTTTTCCCGAAGGATTTGTTTTTCCGAACAAAATTTCAGCAATAGCCTGAGATTCACCCTGACCGGCAATCCAGACATTCAAAAATGCTTTCGATTGACCGACTAGCTCCTTTATCATCAAGGGCGTACTGCTTCCCATCACAACTACCGTATTCGGATTGGCCTTTGCCACGCGCTCAATCAGTTTTTGCTGTTCGGGGCTAACCGCTAATGTGCTGCGGTCGCGGCCTTCCGATGCGCCATCGTCCCTCACAAAAACAACTGCCACATCCGATTGGGCAGCCAAAGTTTCGGGCGTTAAGGCATCTTTTTGCAGCGGCAACGACCAACTCAGGCGGTATGTATCATTCTTTCGGATATTACCAGAGCGTATTTGTAGCGGATACAACTTGCCTTCTTCCAAGTTTACTTTGAATGACTCCGTACCGTTTACGTTCTTATCCAATACCGTTTGGCCGCCCAGTACAATGCGGGTATCGCCTGCGCCAGTGTAATAAATGGTGTATTCTCCCGTCAGGTTTGGCGACAAAGAGGTGTTCCACGTGGCCGATTGTATGTTCTCTGTTTTGAGCGTATTATCCTTCATCGGCGATAAATCGAGCGTTAACTCGTGGCGTTCCAGCAAGGGTGAACCGGTACAATCTGCTGTTCCGTAATAAGCGGCTGTAAGTCCCAACCGGCCATCGTACTCGTATTTGCTATCCCTGACCAGTTGAGTAGAAGGAATAACCTGTTTTTCAACTGCATCCGACAGCCATTGAATCTGGCCATTTTCGCCTGCAAGCTGCCGGATAGCTTCTCTCAATGTGAGGTTATGCTCGGGCACACCGCTATAATCGCCGTAATAATTTTGCACAAAGGCCTGTCCGATAAGCGCCAGTCGTATTTTCTTTTTCGGGTCGAGGGGCAATAACCGGTCATTTTTCAGCAGGATAATTGATTTCCGTGCCGCTTCCAAGGCCAGTTCCCTGTGTTCGGCAGATTCTATTACACTTTCGGGAATGCGGCTGTATGGAACATTTTCGGGCAAATCGAACATTCCCAAGCGGAAACGCAATTTCAGCACCCGGTAAATCGCTCTGTCAATATCTTCAAGGGCAATGTAGCCTTTTTTGTATGCATCCCGAAGTCCTTGCCGGTATTCGTCCCGAAGCGCCATATCGCAACCGGCTTTCAATGCAAGAGCCGCCCCTTCTTCAAAGCTGCTACAATATTTGTGGTCGGAGGAGATGCGCCCGATAGCCGAACCATCGGATATAACAACGCCGTCGAAATTCCATTCGGTGCGCAACACATCGGTCAACAGAAACTTGTTGGCGCAACAGGGTACGCCATTCAAGGCATTGTATGCGCCCATAACCGAGGCCGCTTTTCCGTTTTCGATACTTTCGCGGAAGGCCGGAAAGTAATATTCGCGGAGAGAAATCTCATCTACCGTTGCCGAACCGTTGTTTCGTCTGTTTTCTTCGTTATTGGCAACAAAATGCTTCGATGTTGCCGCCAGTTTCAAGTAGCGAGGGTCGTTGCCTTGCAGTCCCTTTATATAAGCGGCGCCGGTTTTTGCCGTAAGATAGGTATCTTCGCTGAAACATTCGGATGTTCGTCCCCAACGCGGGTCGCGGGCAATATTTAGTGTCGGCGAAAAATAGGTCAAGCCTTCGTAACGTTCCGAATAGCCCTTGTTGCGCAATGCCGCATGGTATTTGGCCCTGGCCTCATCCGAAACAGCCTCGCCGATACGTTCAATCAGTTTCGCATCCCAAATGCTGCCCATACCTATGGGTTTGGGGAATACGGTGGCTTTTCCTGCCCGCGCAACACCGTGCAAGCCTTCGCTCCACCAGTCGTATTCGGGTATGCCCAATCGCTGAATAGCCGGAGCTTTGGCACACAACAAGTCTATTTTTTCCTCAAGTGTTAATTGTTCTGACAGTATTTTTATGCGCTGTTCCAAGGGCAAAGTTGCATCGGTGTAGCGCGGTTGAGCTGTTAATGAGCTAATGCCGGTTAAAAATAGTGTGAGGAATATAAGCCTGCGGATTTTCATCTATGCTATTATAATATAAGTGTATTGATTGAATTAGCTTGCGCGTTCACTGTTACCGATTGCTCGCCAACCCGAATCGTCAATTCCTTGGCAGCAGCTTCTTCGTTGGCAAAAATCACCACTACCGAGCCATCCTGATTGCGGAAAGCCAAAGCATTTTTGTATTCGCCATCCAAAGCCAGGAACACGGCGCCGGGTTTCACGAACTTGCTGAAATGCCTTATCAGGTAATATTCGGGATTGTATTTGTAGGTTTTAGCCTCTTGGTCAACGGATATAAGCGAATTTTGCGGCCATTTCCAACGGCTCTTGGCCGGATCAATGTCCAGGGAAATATTCCAGTACATGTAGGACGAAATTCCATTGTTGAAGTAATGTTTCATCAAATTCCAGATATAGAAGCAATATTCCCAACTGTTTTGTCCGTCGCCGCATTCGCTTTCCGACTGCATCAATTTCATGTCGGGATATGTTTTATGGATGCCTTCGATGGCTTTTTTACCACCCCATTGAAAACCAATTTCGGAAATGTATTCACCGCTCCTGCCTTCCATGATGGTATCAACCAATAGCTGATCGCCTCGCTCCATTGTACCGAACATCACCCTGACGCCCAGGTCTTTCATCTGTGGCCCAAGGTATTCGCCGACAAATGTGTTTAGCCCTGCGGCTGTCCATGTACACGACGGGAATATTTGACACGAATTGAATTCGTTTTGAGGAGCCACCATTTCGATGTTTATACCTTCAGCCCGATAAGCTTCGATAAATTTGCGGAAATACAGGGCGTAGGCTTTAAAGTAGAGTGAATCCTGAATAAACATATTTGTTCCTTCCAAGTCCTGGCTGGGGTCTCCTTTCAGTTCATTGACATCCGCATTGGGGCGACAAGCATAATTTTTATTGTACTTCATCCAAGTGGGAGGGCTCCATGGAGAGGCCCACAACCTCAATCCGGGATTGACGGCCAAAGCCTCCTTAATAAAGGGGATGATGGTTTCCTTGTCGTTATCAATGGAAAAATGTTCCATCCCGAAATCCTTATCCGTTTCGTCGAAAGAATACCAATCGCGGGCAAAATCGTTCGCGCCGACGGGTAAGCGGCAATAGCTGAAATTCATTCCGTCTCTTCCGAACAAATCGCTTATAATAATCCGGCGGTCGGATTCGTTCAATGCCGACAATGTAGTCCAGCCCAACTCGTTGAAACAGCCGCCAAAGCCATCAATGGATTGGAGAGGCGTATCGAGCAACACAGCTACATCCGCTTTTTTGTCCGTATCGGCAGCGGAAGACATCCGAATATCCGTTTTTTCGATAAAAAGCGAATCGGCAGTTGTGCTTAGCCATTTTATTTCTTTTGTTTCGTTAGAACAGGAAATGCAAAGGCAAACTATACCCAGTAGAACAACAATGCTATTTTTCATGCTGATGATTTCTTTTATTTTAATAACTCTTTCCAACGCAAATAAGCTTCCCCGTATTGGTCTTTCTTATCATTTTCGGGTTCTATCACAGCCAGTTTTTCCAACGAGGCAAAAGCTTCTTTGTTGGAGGCGTATATCCCCGCTCCTATTCCGGCAGCTTTGGCGGCTCCGGCAGCTCCATCGGTGTTATACAACTCAATCGTTGCGCCGCTGATGCTGGCCAATGTTTGCCTGAAAATCGGGCTGAGGAACATATTGGCGTTTCCTGCACGTATCAGGCTGATGTCCATCCCCATGCCCGCCATAACTTCCATTCCGTATTGGAAAGAAAAAACGATGCCTTCCTGCGCGGCACGAATAATATCCGGTTGATTATGAATATTAAAATTGATGCCGTGAATAGAACATCCGGTCTCCTTGTTTTCCAACATACGCTCGGCGCCATTTCCAAACGGAATTATCGAAATGCCTTTACTTCCGATTGGCGATTGCGATGCCAAGCTGTTCATATCGTTGTAAGAAATTCCGCTGGGCGCGATATTCTTTTTAATCCACGAATTGAGGATTCCTGTGCCATTGATGCACAACAATACGCCCAAACGCGTTTGTTCCGCCGTATGATTGACGTGCGCAAAAGTGTTTACACGCGATTGGGGATCGTAATTCACCTGTCCCAATACGCCGTAAACCACGCCCGAAGTGCCCGCCGTTGAAGCTATTTCGCCCGGATTGAATACATTTAGAGAAAGGGCGTTGTTGGGTTGGTCGCCCGCACGATAACAAACCGGCGTACCTTCCTTCAGGCCTAATTCTGCCGCAGCGGCAGCCGAAACCAAGCCTTGTACGCCAAATGTCGGTTTGATTTCCGGCACAAAACTTTGTTCAAAGCCAAAGTAATTCAATACATCGGTCGATAATTTATTTTCTTTGAAATCCCAGAAAATACCTTCCGAAAGACCTTCGACCGTAACAACAATATCGTTTGTCAACTTCATGCCGATATAGTCGCCGGGCAACATAAACTTGTCGATTTTTGCATAGACTTGTGGCTCATTTTCCTTTACCCAGGCGAGTTTTGCCGCCGTGAAGTTTCCCGGAGAATTGAGCAAATGCGATAAACTCTTCTCTTTGCCTATTGCTTCAAAAGCCTTTTCGCCATAAGGAACGGCGCGGCTGTCGCACCAGATAATTGCCGGACGCAGCGCTTTCTGGTATTTATCGACCAATACCAGGCCATGCATTTGCCACGAAATACCGATAGCTTTAATATCCTCGGGAGCAACGCCCGACTGTTTCAAAACCGATTCGTTGGCTAATTTGAGATTTGCCCACCACGATTCGGGGTCTTGTTCTGCCCAACCCGGTTTTTCGGCAATAATCGGCATTTCTACTTTCGGAAAAAAATCAGAGGCAACTATTTTGCCCGAATTGGCATCGACCAAGCACGCTTTTACCGATGAACTTCCTATATCGTACCCTAATAAATACATGATTTTTAGTTTATAAAGTGATTATTGAATATTTGTTTTCCGTTTATTGTATGCAACCTTATCGAATTTATAGTAGCGCGCCGCACGATGCGATACGTCTTTTTGTTTTTCTTCCAAAGCAATGACATACGACATGGCGGCCACTTTTTTGTGAAAATTGCGGATGTCGATATTTTTCACATAAATCGCTTCGTAAAGGCGATGCAGCTGACTGATAGTAAACTTTTGGGGCAACAGCTCGAAAACAATCGCCGGATCGCGTTCAATCCAACTTCTGATTTCGACCAAGGATTCTTCTACTATCTGATTGTGGTCGAAGGGCATGTGAGGAAGTTTGCCTATGGGGCGCCATTCGGACGATTTATATTTTGAAACGTTGTTTAGTTTGCGGTCTATTTTGCACAATGCCAGATAAGCAACTGTTATAAGCCTGTTTATATTGGGTTTGTATGCCGTATTCAGCCACTTGATGTCATTGGGATTGGCCGCGCGGTTCGGCGAAGAAAAGCAACGAAACTGGCGCAAGGTCATATTTTTTATCCCTGTGAGTTCGGATAGCACCCTGTTGGCGGCAGCATCAACATCTTCGTCATCAAAAATCAAACTACCCGGAAGTTTCAAGTCTCTGCTTCTCACTTCATCGGTGTTGCGCTCAACAAGCAAAATATTGAGTTGGTCGTTATCAAACCCAAACACCACGCAGTCTATCGAAACATAAGTATGAATAAAATTTGTTTTCATGGTTTCATTTAAAATTCGACAAGGCAAATATAATTTATTGTTTTTGATAAACAAACAAAAAAATCATTAAATAATTGAGACACAATACATTATATATCATATCAAATACAATAAGAAAAACAACTATATTGTACTACACACATTAAGATATTGTTAAGTATAAAGGGTTTGCAAGAATCCGGCAAGCGTTTTTCTTTTTATGGTATATTTGTTAAAATGGACAATAAGAAAAATAATGTGTTGATGTGCTAATGTGTTGATGTGCTGATGTGCTGATGTGTTGATGTGCTAATGTGCTGATGTGTTGATGTGTTGATGTGAATAATGTAGGATTGTGGCGTGCCGCTAGTCGTGGTCGGAAGATTGTAATTATTTGTTATACAAATATAAAGCTGCATGTTATTAGCATCATTCCGTAGGAATGCTTCGCTCGGTAGAAAAATTAGGCTTAACAGGGGTCGCATTCCGAATGGAATGCGTCCTCGTTGGGTTACTTCTATGCTACCGAGCGATGCAATCCTAAGGGATTGCAGCATCTTAAACAATTATATCATAGAAATTTACAATCTTCCGACCACGACTGGCGGCACGCCACAACCCTACATTATTCACATCAGCATATTATTCATATTAGCACATTAGCACATCAACACATTAGCACATCAGCACATCAACACATCAACACATTAGCACATCAGCACATTAGCAAATCAGCACATTATTCTACCGGTTATATTCCTCCCGATACTGTCCGGGAGTTTTTCCCGTATATTGTTTAAATAGCTTGTTGAAATAGGAAATGTTTTCGATAAGGAGTTCCATGGCGATGTCTCTTATCGGCATGTCGGTGGTGAGGAGTAGTAATTGGGCTTTTTCAATCTTCTTCAGATTGATGTATTTCATTGGGGTGCAATTCATGTTATTTTTAAACACCCGTATAAAGTGGTCTTCCGATATGCAGGAAATGCTGGCTAAATCGCCTACCGATATATCTTTATCGAGGTTTTCGTGTATATACAGGAGGCTTTTATTTATACGGGCGTCCTTTTTCCCGTCTTTTATTTTTGCTTGCTCCAGAAACCGCGACATTAGCTGGTGCAAAATACCTTGCGTTTCAACAAGCGTGTGAACAGGCATTTTGCTGTTGTTGGCAATGTATTCGGAGAAAGTCGGAAAATTATCGTAAAGTTCGGGGTCGAAATGCCGGAGATGCCTGTCGGGATTAATCTCCAGCAGTCTTTCGGTCAGCAATAAATCCAGTATAGTAGCCTCTATACCCATCGGAAAATCATAGACATCGAAAATAGGTTCCTTGTTTATTGATTTTTCGTAGAAGTGGATATAAAACAGCGAGAAGTAACTGTCGCACTCATCATCGTGCAGGGTAAAAGGAGGAGTCAGGTATAAATGATTCGGCTCCAGCGTATAGGTTTTATTGCCTATTCGGGTTCTCGCCATGCCGCCTTTCACATAATAAATACGGGCAAAAGGGCTGTAAACATCTTTCCAGTTCCAGTTGGCATTCATGTCCGAATAGCCCACATTCAACAAAATCAGGTTCGGATTTTCGGTAATATAGCGCATAGATACATCGTTTTTATAGTATGGCAACAGCGCGTAAATGTACTTATATTTAGCAAATAGAACAACTCCAGCGCCATATAATATCGAAATAATGCTATTTATTTATCGAAATAGTGAAAGTCGTTGACAGATTTTAGTTCTAACTTTGCTAGCAATCTGAGTCATATAGTTAAACAGGTTATAATCTTAATTAAAAAATATCATGGCAACAAAAAAATTACAAGGACAATGGCCTAAAATAGGAATCCGTCCGACTATCGACGGACGCATGGGCGGTGTACGCGAATCGCTGGAAACTCAAACCATGAACATGGCAAAAAGCGTAGTTGAATTACTATCAAAGAATCTGAAATACCCCGATGGATCGCCCGTTGAGTGCGTTATCGCAGATTCAACTATCGGGCGTGTAGCCGAGTCGGCCGCATGTGCCGAAAAATTCAAAAGAGAAAACGTAGGTATTACACTCACCGTTACTCCCTGCTGGTGTTATGGCAGCGAAACCATGGATATGGACCCGCATACCGTAAAAGCCGTTTGGGGATTTAACGGAACCGAACGCCCCGGCGCCGTTTATCTGGCAGCTGTACTGGCCGCCCACGCGCAAAAAGGGCTTCCGGCATTCGGCATATACGGGCAGCATGTACAAGACCAAACCGACACTACTATCCCTGCCGATGTAACCGACAAACTCCTGCGGTTTGCAAGAGCGGCTTTGGCCGTGGCCACCATGAGGGGTAAATCTTACCTCTCGATAGGAGCCGTATGTATGGGCATTGCCGGTTCGATTGTCAACACCGACTTCTTTGAGGACTACCTGGGTATGCGCTGCGAAGGCATCGACGAAGTGGAAATTATCCGCCGCATGACCTTGGGCATTTACGATAAAGACGAATACCAAAAAGCCCTGACCTGGGCCAAAGCCAACTGCAAAGAATACGAAGATATTTGTAACCGGGGGGACTTGCAGAAAGACCGTGCCGGAAAAGATTCCGACTGGGAATTTGTGGTTAAAATGACCCTAATCGTCCGCGACTTGTTGGAAGGCAATCCGAAACTGAAAGAAATGGGATTTGGCGAAGAATCGCTGGGACACAATGCCATAGCAGCCGGATTCCAGGGACAACGGCAGTGGACGGATTTCTATCCGAATGGAGACTTCACCGAAGCGCTGCTCAACTCATCTTACGACTGGAACGGCATTCGTGCGCCATACGTTTTGGCAACCGAAAACGATGCCTTGAATGGTACAGCCATGCTATTTGGTTACTTGCTGACCAACACCGCTCAAATATTTGCCGATGTGCGCACCTATTGGAGCCCCGAATCGGTGGAACGTGTAACAGGGAAAAAACTGACCGGTACGGCTAAAAACGGTATCATCCACCTGATTAACTCCGGCGCCGCCTCATTGGATGGTTCGGGTCGTCAGAGCGACAAGGACGGCAAACCGGCCATGAAACCATTCTGGGATATATCGGAAGCCGAAGCCAAAGCTTGCCTCGATGCTACATCCTGGGTGCCGGCCAATCGCGAATATTTCCGTGGGGGTGGCTTTTCTTCCAAATTCCTGACACGTGATGGTATGCCTTGCACCATGGTTCGCCTGAACCTGGTAAAAGGATTAGGCCCCGTGCTTCAGATAGCGGAAGGCTGGACAGTGGAAATAGACCCTGCAGCCCACAAAATATTGGACGACCGAACCGACAAAGGCTGGCCTACTACCTGGTTTGCCCCTCGCCTGACCGAAGACGCCAACTTCCTGGATGTGTATTCGGTGATGAATAACTGGGGAGCCAATCACGGCGCCATCAGCTATGGGCACATCGGCGCCGACCTGATTACGCTGGCATCCATGTTGCGGATTCCGGTGAGTATGCACAATGTGGATAAAAACGCCATATTCCGTCCCGCATCATGGGGCGCATTCGGCATGGATAAGGAAGGAGCGGACTACCGCGCCTGCCAGACTTATGGGCCACTTTATAAGTAAATAATAAACAGCCTCCTAAATCCCCCGTAGGGGGACTTAGGGGGCTATCATTGAAGATATGAATCTAAAATCAGGATATAAAAGAGCAGCTTCTCCTGCCGTCAAGCGTTATTGCCAGTTCCTTAAACTGAATAAGGAGACCTTGGAGCAATATAAATTCTGGCACAGCAGTAAAAATATCTGGAAAGAAATTCCTCAGGGAATCCGCAGAGCCGGTATTTTGGATATGGAGATATATGTGATGGATGATTTGGCATTTATGCTGGTAGAAACGCCCCTCGATTTCGATTGGGATGAAGCCTTTGGACGTTTGGCGACATACGAGCGTCAGGCCGAATGGGAAGAGTTTGTCTCCAAATTTCAAATGGTGGAAAAAGGACAATCTTCCGAGCAAAAATGGACACTTGTTGACCGGATATTTTCATTGACCGAATCCTTGTTGTAGCAACAAAACACGAGGAAAACCGGAAAATGACCTATACAAAATTTGCTATCTAGCAAATAGATTGTATATTCGTAGCGTTAATTTTATACGAATAAAAAAAAACTGTTGGCGTAATTCAACAGCTTGAACTAATACCTTTATCATGCAAAAAGAAAGTAAATCTTTTTTTCGTGGAAAAAATGGGCAAAACTATTTATTTCCATTCATTCTTGTTACCTCCCTTTTTTCGTTGTGGGGATTTGCCAACGATATTACCAACCCAATGGTCGCCGCGTTCAAAAACATCCTGCTGATCTCCAATTTCGAGAGTTCGCTGGTTCAGTTTGCATTTTATGGCGGGTATTGTTTTATGGCTATACCGGCAGCAATTTTTATTCAGAAGTTCAATTACAAGAAAGGCATTCTGGTGGGACTGGGACTGTATGCCCTGGGGTGTTTTCTCTTTATTCCGGCTGGTAATGCCATGGCTTTCTGGGCGTTTCTTATTGCCTATTTCATCATGACCTGCGGACTGGCATTCCTCGAAACCACCTCCAATCCCTACATCCTGTCGATGGGGCCGGAAGAAACGGCTACGCGCCGCCTCAATTTTTCACAGGCATTCAACCCCATCGGTTCGCTGACGGGGATGTTGATAGCCAAGGAGTTCATCCTGGCCAAACTAAATACGGCCACCGAAGCCGAGCGAATAGCATTGGGCGATACAAACCCCGAAGCGCTCGCAGTCATCCAACAATCCGATCTGGATATAGTCGGCGGGCCTTACCTGATGCTGGGAGGAGTTGTGCTGTTGTTCTTCATCATTTTTGCCATCGCCAAGCTGCCGAAAGTGGTTTACTCAACTGATGATGCAACCGATTCTTCGACAAAAGCCACTGCAAAACGGCTCCTGAAAAATAAACGATATATTTGGGCGGTCATCGCGCAAACATTCTATGTGGGCGTGCAAATTATGGTGTGGACATTTATCATCCAGTACGCCGAAGCCGAATTGGGCATGAGCAAAGCCACCGCACAGGGTTACAATATGGTAGCGATGGGAATTTTTGTTTCCAGCCGGTTTTTCTGCACTTACCTGTTGAAATACATCAAACCAAGCGCCTTGCTGACTGTTTTAGCCATAGGTGGTTGCACATTTACATTGAGCGCCATTTTTATACACGGCATAACAGGTTTATACTGCCTCGTAGCCATCTCGGCCTGCATGTCGCTGATGTTCCCCACCATTTACGGAATCGCCCTGAAAGGAATGGGAGACGATGCCAAACTGGCTTCCGCCGGATTGATTTTAGCCATCGGTGGCGGCTGCCTCATGCCACCCCTACAAGGATTGTTGATAGACGAAGCCACATGGTTCGAATCGCTGTCATCAGTACGCATCTCATTCGTCCTGCCACTAATATGCTTTATAGCCATCGCCGCCTTTGGCCGATGGGAAGGGAAGCAGGTGAAAGTTAACGGTTGATTAATATTTACGATTTTATACGGGGAGGCGCGGAGATTTTTTCTTCGCGCCTTTTTGGTTCGTTTTGCTAAGGCTGAAAGCCTTACTGTGCAGTTGTGCAACAAACACTACAATCCCCGCGCCAGCCAACAAAAAAAGGCGCGAAAAAACCTCTCCGCGCCCATCTACACACTAACCATTAATCAAAGTGTTACCCCTGTTTTAAATATGGCAATTTCTTTAAATCCGGTTTCTTCGTGTTTCAGGTGTTTGCCGTTGCAGACATCTACTATGAAGTTCACGAAATCGTTCAATACTTTTTCCATGCTTTGACCTTCGAGCAATACGCCGGCATTGAAGTCTATCCAGTTATGCTTAAAGGCGTACAGTCTTGAGTTGGTCGATATTTTCATGGTGGGTACGAAGCTGCCGAATGGGGTTCCGCGTCCTGTGGTGAACAGTACCAGCTGGCAACCCGACAGGGCCAAAGCCGAAGCGGCCACCAGGTCGTTACCCGGCGCATTCAGCAGGTTCAAGCCTTGTACGGTTGCGGGATCGGCATAATCCAGCACTGCTACTACCTCCGAATTTCCTCCTTTTTGGGTGCAACCGAGCGATTTGTCTTCCAGCGTGGTGATGCCGCCTTTTTTATTCCCCGGCGATGGGTTTTCGTATATCTCCTGGTCGAACTTGCGGAAATAGTTTTTGAAATTATTGATCAACGAAACGGTCTCATTAAATACGGTTTCATTCTTGGCGCGATTCATCAGAATTGTCTCAGCGCCAAACATTTCGGGGACTTCGGTCAGAATACTTGTTCCACCCTGCCCTATCAACCAGTCGGAAAGTTGTCCCACCAGCGGATTGGCTGTAATTCCCGAAAAGCCGTCGCTACCGCCACATTTCAGTCCTACTTTTAGCAGCGAAAGAGGCAGTTGCTGACGCTTGTCTTTCTTCATGTTTTCGACAAGTTCTTTCATCAACTGGAATCCTGTTTCTATCTCGTCTTCCACCTCTTGGGCAATAATAAACCTCACACGGTCTTCGTCCCAGCTTCCCATTGCTTTTTTGAAATCGGATTGCTGGTTATTTTCGCAACCCAAGCTGAAAACGAGCACACCGCCTGCATTCGGATGTTTTGTCAGGGCGGCCAGCGCTTTTTTCGTTGATTCGTGGTCGGCGCCCAATTGCGAGCAGCCATAGTTGTGGGTGTAAACGCGTATATCGTCTATATGGCTGACATCCAGTTCTTTCTTCACCCGTTCAACAACTGCCTGGGCTTGTCCGTTGATGCACCCAACCGTGGGCACAATCCACAACTCGTTGCGTATGCCCATCTGTCCGTCGGCGCGCAAGTAGGCGTTGATGGTCAGGTTACTCTTGGGAATACTGAGTTTGGGATGCACCGGCACGTAGGAATATTGCAGATTGTCGTGCAGGTTTGTTTTCACATTGTGCGTATGCACATGCTCACCCACCGCAATATCGGACAAGGCATGACCAATAGGATAGCCGTATTTTATGACATTTTCGTCCTTTTTTATCGGGCGAATGGCAAACTTATGGCCGGTATCAATCTGATTTTTTATCGTAATTGCCGAAGCATTGACAGTTACAACATCGCCTTCTTTCAGATCTTCTATTGCAACAGCAACATTGTCCGAAAGGCTTATTACCAAATACTTACTCATGTTCCAGCTCTTTCTTTATTTTACCAACCAAGTCGGCGTATGCGGCATCGGTCAAGTATTTTTGTTGCGGATTCATGGCAAATACACCGCCATAATCCGGCCCGTCAACATACTTCGGTATCAGGTGAAAATGCAGGTGTTTCAATTTGTCGGAATAAGCGCCATAATTGATTTTTTCGGCGTTCAATACCTTTTTCATAGCCGCCGCTACCTTATTCACATCCTTCATGTATGCCAACAAACCGGCATCACTTAATTGGAATAATTCTACCTCGTGATCTTTGTAGGCAACCAGACACCGTCCGTGATAGGTTTGTTCCTTGAACAGAAAAACCGTTGACACGCCCAAATCAGCTATTTTAATCATCAAATCGTCCAGCGTTTGATTTTTATCACAATACAAACAACCTATAGCCATAATTTTATTTTTTTAGTTTATTAATTATTAGAACTGTCATTGCGGGCCTGACCCGCAATCTCCTGACAAAGGCGCCTGTTTTGAACCTTTGTCAGGAGATCCCGTGTCAAGCACGGGATGACAGTCATTTATTTCCAAGAATCAGATAATCTCTTTCAGAGCTTCCTTTATTCCTTTTCCAAGAATTGCTTCCACATCCTTCGTTACTTCGTCGATGAAGAAAGGCACTTCGGCAAAGTTTTCTTTCCATATTTGCCTGTTGTTCACAATACCGCTAACCCAAGCTTTAATGTCTTTGGCATCGAATGTCGATTGGATAAACTGGAGGAATTCAGGGGTATCGTTCGGCGTAAATTCTACTTCCGATTTTCCGCTGTACAACACCAACAAGGCTGCAAACGAGAAGATTGCCAGGTTGGCATTCTTGCCCAGCTTCTTGTAGTTGTCATACACGGTAGGATAATCGCGGGCTTCCCATTTCGATATTGAATTCAGCGAAATATCTTTCAGGTAATGTTTCAAATACGGATTGTAGAAGCGTTCTACTATTTTGGCGGCAAAGATTTTCAATTCTTCAGGGTCTTCGTTTATGACGGGAAGAACTTCATTTGCAACCATTTCGTTGATATACTTCTCTACTTCGGGGATGTTGAATGCATCCATCACCGTCTGACAGCCCAGTTGCAATGCAATAGGATCCATCGCCGTATGAGCGCCGTTAAGAATACGCACTTTTTTGGCGCGGAAATCCTTAATGCTCTCCATAAACAACACATTCAAACCGGCTTTATCCAAGGGGAATTTTTCCTTGATAATCGGGTCGCCGCCAATAGCCCACACGTGGAAATATTCGCCTTTTACCACCAGATTATCATTGAATCCCAATTCGGCTTTTATTTCGTCGATATTTTCGCGTGGGAATCCGGGCACGATGCGGTCAACAAGCGTGTCGTAGAAATGGATGGAGGTTTTCACCCAGTTGATAAAATCCGCGCCCAGCTTGTTGGCTTCGGCATGTTTCAATACATATTCGCGCAAAGTCGATCCATTGTCTTCAATCAATTCGCAGCAAATAACCAACAGTCCCTTATTCGGGTCGCCGTTGAATTTTTTGAAACGTTTGTACAACAGCGCCGTCATTTTAGCCGGATAAGATTTAGGAGGCAGCGCATTCAAATCGTCTCCTTCTTCGTAACGGATACCGGCTTCGGTTGTGTTCGAGATAATCATTTCCAGCTCGCCGCTCAGAAACAATTTTTCGTATTCGGCATATTGATCGTAGGGATTCAAGGCATCCACAATACTTTTTACCAAAGCCACCTCTTTTACCGGCTTCTTGTCTTTAATTCCCTCAAGATAAACATGATACATACAATCCTGTTTACGAAGCAATTCGGCCAGACCTTGGGCAATCGGCTGTACGGCAACAACACCGTGATTCATCACACCCGTATTATTCGCCTTGTCAATCATCCAATCTACAAATGCACGAAGAAAATTACCTTCACCAAACTGTAGAATTTTTTTAGGTAGTTCTTTCTTTTCTACCGTACTTTTATTTAGTTCTTTCATTTTTATTTTTTTAGTTGTTTTTAATTTATCTCGAAACGCGTCCCGAACCGTCTCCCTTCATCAGGTTTTCTACTTCCGGTACGCTTACCAGGTTGAAGTCGCCATAGATGGTGTGCTTCAGGCACGAGGCCGCTACTGCAAATTCCAAAGCCTTCTGGTCATCTGCCGGGTAGCTGATTAGCCCGTAAATCAATCCGCCCATAAACGAATCGCCGCCGCCAACACGGTCCACAATGTGGGTAATGTCGTAACGCTTAGACTGATACAGCTTGTCCGAATACAGGCAACCGCCCCAAGTGTTGTGGTTGGCATTGATGGAACCGCGCAAGGTGATAATCACTTTTCTGGCTCTCGGGAACTTCTTCTGCAACTGGGTACATACCGATTCAAATTCGGCAGCATTCACTTCGCCGCCCGTATGAGCCACATCAAAGCCTTCGGGCTTGATGCCGAATACCTTTTCTGCATCTTCTTCGTTGCCCAGAATTATATCGCAACCGGCTACCAAATCCGGCATGACTTCGGAGGCTGTTTTGCCGTATTTCCACAGATTCTTGCGGTAATTCAGGTCGGTGGATACGGTTACGCCCAATTCATTGGCCACCTTGATGGCTTCCAGACATGCATCGGCAGCGCCTTGCGACAAGGCCGGAGTGATGCCTGTCCAGTGGAACCACTGTGCATCTTTCAATACTTCGCGCCAGT